>JAFGDY010000224.1 GCA_016931895.1 Anaerolineae bacterium | reverse complement strand
TGCCTGTGCGTAATCTCAATATCTTTGCCGATGTCTCGTCTGACGCCCGGGGAGAAACAGTGGATTTAGCCTTAGTGAATAAAGATGGTCAAGTTTTGTATAGTTCCGATCTATCTCAAATTGGGCAAAAGGTAGCGCAGAATGATGAGGACGAGGCAAGGCGAAATATTATCCGTAGCGAGGCGAGTCTTGATCTTTCACCTCAGTTAGCATCCTTGGAAGGGTTGGGCTGGACAATTATAGTCCAGCAGCCGGCCACTGAGGCGCTTGGCGTTGTAAGAACTCTTTCGCAATTTACCTTATTTGGCGGCCTGGCCGCATTAGCCCTGGCTATCGTGGTTGGAGTTTGGATTTCGCGCCAGCTTGCCCGCCCCATTGAAAACCTAACAGATATTGCGACGATAATGGCTGCCGGCCAACTCCAACAGGCAGCCCCGGTTTCCGGCCCAACCGAGCTGCAAACCCTGGCGCGGGCTTTCAACAGCATGACCGAACAACTCCGGCAAATTTTGGCCGGTTTGGAACAGCAAGTGGTGGCCCGTACGGCTCGCCTGGAAATTATAGCTACCCTGGGCGAGCAGTTCAGCGCCATCCTGAATCTGGAAACGTTGCTGCCGGAGGTGGTGTCTCAAATTCAAGATAGGTTTGGTTATTACCATGCTCATATTTATTTACTTGATGATGAAGACGAGAATCTGGTTGTGGCGGCGGGCACCGGCGAGGCTGGTGCGGTGATGAAAGCCGCCGGACATAGCATCCCCTTAAACGCCTCCACCAGCCTGGTGGCCCGGGCCGCCAGAACCGGCCAGATTATCCGGGTTGACAACGTGCGTGAAACAGAAGGATGGCTGCCTAATCCCCTTTTACCCGATACTTATGCGGAAATGGCTGTACCAATTATTCTGGAAGGCCGGGTAGTGGGGGTATTGGACGTACAGGAAAATAGGCTTGCGGGTTTGGATGAGGGCGACGCCGCTTTGTTGCGTTCTCTGGCAAACCAACTGGCCGTGGCCATTAATAACGCTCGCTTATTTGCCGAAACGCAGGCTGCCCTGGCCGAAGCTCGAGAGATTCAACAACGCTACATGGAGCAGGTTTGGGATAAAAACATGGTTGCCAGACGAGGGAGAGGACGTGTGCAGTTTAGTTTGGGCGAGTCAACCACGTTGAGTGAGGCTACTCTCTGCCAGGCTCGACAACAGGCGTTAACCCACCAGGAACCGGCTATAATAACCCTCAACGGTGATGAACCGGAACACGCCATAGTTGGGGGTGACAACAAAGAGGAGAAGGACGCGGCGTACCAGGCCCTGGTAGCGCCTATTACCCTGGGTGAAACAACAATTGGTGATTTACAACTGCACGGCCTTGATCCTAACCGGCAATGGACCGAAAATGAATTGGCCTTGATTAAAGCCGTTATTGACCAGGTAGCGCAGACCGCCGAGAATTTACGCCTGTTCAATGAAACCCAGGAGCGGGCCAGCCGCGAGCAGCTTATTGGTCAAATTAGTGATAAGTTACGCCGCGCCCCCGATATTGAAACGTTGATGCAGACAGCAATCACAGAATTATCTCGGGTATTAGACCCGGCCCGTACTTTCGTTCGTCTCGGTTCTGAAGCAGAGTTGGGTTTGCGCCGGATAGAAGCAGACGACCCCCACCAATTATTAGAGCCGCTGCCAGAAGGGGAAGCAGGGAATGGTGAGTTTCCCGGGCCAGAAGAACCGGCCCGGTTTGAAGACGGAGCCGTAGCCGTGCCGGAGGATACGCCTGAATCTGGTGACAATGGTCCAGAACAGGCAGAAGAAATTACCCCTCCTCTTCGTCAGTCATTGAACGATAGCTGGAATGATTAACCGGAATATAGTTACACCTATGATTGAAAATCGTCAATCTGCTCACAAAAAATCCACCAAACCCCTCCCCTATCGCCCAACGATTGGGTTTCTAACCCCAAATTTGGGTGATGTAACGCAGCCCATTGCCGCTGCAATATGGCGAGGCATGGCCAATGTGGCTCAGGAACAGGATTTTAACCTGGTTTGTTTTGCCGGTGGCGTGTTGCGTTCGGAGCGTGGATTTGAGGCCCAGGCCAACGTTCTCTATAACCTGGTGAATCCGGAGCACTATGATGGATTGATCATTTGGGCGTCTATTTTGCCCTGGCATGTTGATGAAACGATCAAAGATTTTTACGCCCGTTATCGTCCGTTGCCAATGGTCAGTTTGGGACGATCTTTGGATGGCATGCCCAGTTTATTGATAGACAACTATCAAGGTATCCACAACGTGCTGGCTCATCTGATAGAAGTACATCATTGCCGCCGCATTGCCTTTATCCGGGGCCCCCAAGATTACCAGGAAGCAGAAGAGCGGTATCAAACTTATGTGGACACCCTGGCTGAATATGGCCTTCCGCTGGATATGAATCTGGTGATAGAAGCTGACCTGAATCGTTCTGAGAACAGGGCGTTGATAAATTGTTTGTTGGATGAGCGACAGGTTGATTTTGATGCTGTGGCCGCGCATAACGATGATATGGCCATAACAGCGCTGGCCGAATTACAGGCACGGGGAATCCGGGTACCGGATGACGTGGCTGTGGTTGGCCTTGAAGATATTCTGGAAGCCAGAGCAGTAACCCCTCCGTTAACCACAGCAGGATATTTATACGATGAATATGGACGACAAGCAGCCGAAATGCTCCTGGCCTTACTGGCCGGGGAAAATGTAGCTGAAGAAGTGTACCTATCGGGCAATTTGGTTGTGCGTCAGTCTTGTGGTTGTTTAGACCCTGTAGTGGAACAGGCGGTGGCCGGTCCAACAATGGATTTGTTCCAGGGAGAATTTACGCCTGAAGCTTTAGAAATTGCTCTGGCCCCCCAGCAAGAGGATATTGTCTCAAAGATGATGCTGGCGATAATAGGTGTTTTGCCTCATACCAAAACCATGCCTGATCGTGACTGGGCCAACTTGTTATTTGAGAAATTTTTAACCGAATTGATCGTAAAGTCTCCTGGTGTTTTTTTACAAGCCTTGGCCGAGGTGTTGCGCCAGATCATAGCCAGTGGCGGCGATGCTATAACAGATGTGGGCCAAAAAGTGATGGCATGGCAAGGGACCATATCTGCTCTGCGCCGTCACACACGGCCCTACCTGGGCAATGGTGAGGTGCTGGCTTGGGCAGAGAATCTCTGGCGACAGGCGCGGGTGATGATTGGGGAAACGGCCCAACGGGTTGAAGCACACCAGACCTTGCAGGCCGAGCAGCAGGCCCGGGCCTTGCGTGAAATTAGTCAAACCTTGATCACCACGTTTGACATGAATGAATTAATGGATATTTTGGCTCGTGAATTGCCCCAACTTGGTATCACCCGTTGTTATCTTTCCTTGTACGAAAATCCCGACAAACCGGCTGAGTTGTCTAGATTAATTTTGGCTTATCATGAGCCAGGCCGGATTACCTTAGAAACCGGGAAACAATGTTTCTCCTCTCCGCAATTGACGCCGGCGGGAATGTTACCCCAAAACGAACGATATACCCTGGTAGTTGAACCGCTCTACTTTCGCCATGAACAATTGGGGTTTGTGCTATTTGCCGAAGGGCCGCGTGAGGGGATGGTCTATGGGGTATTGCAGGGTCAAATCAGCAGCGCCTTGCAAGGGGCGCTACTGGTGAAAAGACGTAGGCAAGCCGAAGAAGCGATGGCCAGGCGTGTTTCGGAACTTGAACTTGTGGCCCAAGTAAGCGTGGCCGCTTCTACTATTCTAAATCCAACAGAGTTGTTACAACGGGTAGCCGACCTGACCAAAGAGAGTTTTGACTTGTATCATGCGCATATTTATTTGGTGGATGAAACAGAAACCATGCTCGTTTTGACTGCCGGAGCAGGAACAGTAGGGCAGCGGATGGTGGCTGAAGGCTGGCGTATTCCCCTGAGACGAGAACAGTCGTTGGTGGCGCGGGCGGCCTGGACACGGCAAGGAATCATTGTGAATAATGTCCGTCAGGACCCCGGCTGGTTGCCCCACCCTTTGCTGCCGGATACGCAAGCGGAGTTGGCGGTACCGTTGATGGCCGGAGATCGAGTGTTAGGTGTGCTGGATGTGCAAGCAGATGAGCCTGATTATTTTACGGTTGATGATATCCGGATTCAAGGCACGTTGGCGGCGCAAGTGACGGCGGCCCTGGAGAACGCCCGCCTGTTTGAGCAAAGTCAAAAGAACCTGACCTTTACGGAAAGGTTATATCAGGCCGGGCGCCAGATTATGGCAGCGAGCGATTTGCCAGAGATTGTAGCGGCCGTGGCCGAAGTGGCCCCGACCGGAAATATCAACCGCCTGGTGCTGCTTGAATTTGAATATAATGCGCGGGCAGAATTGGAAGGGATGGTTGTCCGGGCAAATTGGCATAGCGGCCAGGGTATGCCGCCAACGCCCATTGGCGCCCGGTATCGTCGCCGGATGTTTCCTGGCATCAAGGAATTCGTGGGGGCAGAACCGCTGATTTTTGAGGATGTCCAGCACGATCAAAGATTTGATGAAGAATTGCAGACAACATTTCGCCAATTGAATATTTGGGCGATGGCGGCCTTGCCGTTATGGGCTGGAACGCGGCAACGAGGGGTGTTGTTGTTACAGGCGCAGAACGTGTATCAATTGAGTGAAACAGAAATTCGACCATACATCTCGTTGATGGGCCAGGTGGCCGTGGCGGTAGAAAATCAACGCCTGCTGGCAGAAACAAAAGCCGCCCTGGCCGAAGTGGCCGCCGTGCAACAGCGCTACACGGTGCAGAACTGGGAAGCTTATCGCGCCAAAAGTGTGGCCCAGAGTTACGAACATATTAGAGAGGGAGCTGCTCTGAGCGTTAGCCAATTACCGGCTCCAGATGGTCAACAACGGCTAATGGACAATAATCAGTCGTTACTCAGCAGCCAGCAGCCAGAAGAAGCCCCCTTCAAGTTAACCGCCCCCCTGACCATACGTGATGAAGTGGTTGGGATATTAGGGCTAGACGAATTCTATGAGCGAGAATGGACCCAGGATGAAGTGACCCTGGTGAAGGCCATCAGCGAGCAATTGGCCCAGGCCTATGAGAATTTACGCCTGATTGATGAAACCCAACAACGGGCAGCGCGAGAAGCGCGGATTAGTGAAATTGGCGAGAAAATTCGGGAAGCGCAATCATTGGAAGAGGCGTTGCAAATAACCATTAGAGAAGTTGGGGCCAGCTTAGAAACACACCAAACCGCCGTGAAATTAGAATTATCAGATTCGTAATGTGTTTGGGGATAGAGATGGAAGATAGGCAGATAGATAACAAAAAACAAACCGGGTGGCCAAACGGTGGCGCCACCATTGGCCTCTTTTGCCAGGGCTTGTTTAACGAATACGATATTGGCTTGTGGGCCGGGGTGGCTGATGTGGCCAGAGAACGTGGCGTAAATCTGATCCTCTTTGGCGGGGGCATTTTGCAGGATACCCATGGCTTTAACAAACAGGCCAATATCCTTTACAACCTGGCCAGCGCAGAAACGGTTGACGGCCTGGTAATCTGGGGTGCGCAATTGGCCCAAGTTATTGAACTTGAAGAAATGCGAGGCTTTCTTGAACGGTATCGTCCTTTGCCGATGGTGAGCATTGGCCTGGCGTTGGAAGGTATTCCCTGTGTGGTTGTGGACAACTACCAGGGCATGCATGATGTGGTAACCCATTTAATTGAGGCTCATGGTTGCCAACGTATTGCCTTCTTGCGCAAGAGGGGAGACAACCTGGAGGCCCAAGAGCGGTATCATGGCTATAGTGACGCGCTGGCCGATCATGGCCTTTCTTTTGACCCGAACCTGGTAGTTAGCGAAGACGAAATAGGGCAGATGCCCCGCCTCCAAACTAGCATCATTGAACCCTGGGCAGATTTAATGTATTTGCTGCTTGATGGACGCAAACTGGCGCCCCAGGTTGATTTTGACGCTGTGGTTGGGCAAGACGATATGACGGCTCTGGCTGCTTTGCGGATATTGCAGGCGCGAGGCGTGCGGGTGCCCGAAGATGTGGCCGTAGCCGGTTTTGACGATATTGGGCAGGCTTGTTGCGTTACGCCATCGCTAACTTCGGCCCAACAATCATTCTATCAACAAGGGCGGTGGGGGACCGAGTTGCTGTTAGAACACCTGGCCGGCAAAAAAGTGCCTGCCCAAGTGGCTATGCCCACAAAGTTAATAATACGCCAATCGTGTGGTTGTTTGGATCCGGCGGTAGTGAGAGCAGCGGTAGAGCCAGGGCCAGCCGTGAACGAATCGCTCGAAACGATGACCGGTTCGCAGCGAGAGGAGATCCTCTCCGAGATGGTTCAAGTGATAGAGGCTGCTCGTAAAAATCAGGTTTCCGGTTGGGTAGAGCAATTGCTGGATGACTTTGTGGCTACGCTGGCGGTTAAAACAGATGAAGAATTACCGGGCGCTTTTTTATCCACTTTGAACAGGGTATTGCGCCAGGCAGTTATGGTTAATGACAATATTGCTGCGTGGCAGAATGTCCTCTCGGTGTTGCGTCGTCGTTTGTTACCCTTTCTCAGGGATGATGAAAAATTGAAGCGGGCTGCGGACCTTTGGCAGCAGGCTGGCATAATGATTGGCGAAGCAACCCAGCGGGCGCAGATATATTGGCGGCTCCAGGCTGAACAACAGGCTCAGACTTTACGCGAGATTGGTCAGGCCTTGATTACCACGTTTCATATAACCGAGCTGGTGGAAGTGTTAGCCAAAGGCCTGCCCCGCCTGGGCATCCCTGGTTGTTATCTTGCTTTGTACGAAAACCCGGCGGCGCCAGCTGAGTGGTCTAAGTTGATCTTGGCCTATAATCAAAACGGGCGGATTGCCCTAAACGCTACCGGCCAGCGTTTTCCTTCTCAACAATTGGCGCCTAAAGAACTATTTTCTCATTTCCAAACTCAATTTGGCAACGAGAAAACCGGCCAAGAGAGGGTTAACCAGATTGAACAGCCATACAGTTTGGTGGTTGTGCCGCTCTACTTTCGGGAGAATCAATTAGGCTTTGTTCTGTTTGAGGTGGGGCCGCAGACAGGAGCGATCTACGAAGCATTACGCAGGGAGATTAGCAGCGCCCTACAAGGCGCCTTGTTTGTAGAGCAACGCCGGCAGGCAGAGGAGGTGATGGCTAAACGGGCTGCCGAACTTGAATTGGTGGCTCAGGTAGGGGCAGCCACTTCAAAAATATTAGACACCACAGCGCTATTGGAACGAGTGGCCGATTTAATCCGAGACAGTTTTGGCTTGTACCATGCCCATATCTATTTGCTTGATGAGGGAGAGAAGAGGCTTGTTTTGGCAGCCGGTGCGGGGACGGTGGGGCAGCAGATGGTGGCCCAAGGGTGGAGTATTTCCTCCCAGCAAGAGCAATCGTTGGTAGCCCGGGTAGCCCGCACCCGCCAGGGCATTATCATTAATGATGTTTTGGCCGACCCCAATTGGTTGCCCAACCCTCTTCTGCCGGATACACGTTCAGAGTTAGCGGTGCCGTTGGTGGCCGGGGAACGGGTGTTGGGAGTAGTGGACGTGCAAGCGAATGAGATTAACCATTTTACGGAAAACGATATTCGCATTCAAAACACCCTGGCGGCGCAATTAGTGATAGCTCTGGAGAACGCGCGTTTGTTTGAACAAAATCAGAAAAATTTAGCCCTGGCCGAAAGTCTCTATCAAGCCGGACGCCGGATAACCGCAGCCGGTGATTTGCATGAAATTGTGGCGGCGGTGGGTGAAGCAGTGCCGAAGGGAAAGATCAACCGGGTAGTTTTGGGTGAATTTGAATATAATCCGGCCCAAAAAGTGGAAAGGCTGATTGTCCGGGCCAATTGGCACAATGGCGAAGGAACGCCACCGATGCCGGTGGAAACGCGATACCCCCGCGCCATGTATGCCGGGATTGAACAATTTTTAACGTCGGAGCCGCTGATTTTTGCAGACATTCAGCACGATAAACGATTTGATATGATGATGCAGAAAGTATTCCAACGGCTGAATATCCGGGCGATGGCGGTTTTACCCTTATGGACAGGCATGCGGCAAATAGGGGTGTTGTTATTACTGGCAGAAGAAGGGCCATTGTTGTTTGCGGAGGAGATCAGGCCGTATATCTCGCTGATGGGGCAAGTGGCAGTGGCCATAGAGAACCAACGCCTGTTAGCAGAAACCAATGCAGCCCTGGCGGAAATAGAAACCACGCAGCGAAGTTACACCGTGCAAGCCTGGGAAGCATATTGGGCCAGGCACGGCGGGGCGATAGCGTACGAAAAGACACGTGAAGGTGTTACCCCAACAACAGCAGTATCATCACCCGAGGTAACGCCACAGCGCTTGAATCCTTCTCCCGTGCTGCCGTCAAATGGTCAGGGAGAATTGGCAGACGGAGGTGGGCAGGAAAACGCAGTTAGTAAAACCCAGGCCGGTTTGGTTGTGCCGTTAACAGTACGTGAGGAGGTAGTGGGGGAATTAGGTTTGTTACGTAACCAACAAGAGTGGTCTCCTGAAGAACGGGCCTTGGTTGGGGCCATAGCCGAACAAGTGGCCCAGGCGGCAGAAAACTTACGCTTGATTGAAGAAACACAACAGCGAGGGGCGCGAGAAGCGCGTATTAATGAAATCAGCCAAAAAATTCAGGCCGCGCAATCGTTGGAAGAGGCGTTGCAAATAGCGGTTCGAGAAGTTGGTTTGAGTTTGAAGACCCCTCAAACTGTGGTGAACTTGAACGTTTCAGAATAGAGGAGGCTGGCCAGGAGCAAAATAATGGAAAACGAGCATACAGAACAAAAATATCCCCGGTTAAACATTTTTAATTCTTTAAAGGGCAAGCTAATTCTTTTCTTCCTGGCAGTTTCGCTGATCCCTCTGCTGCTAGCAGTTTGGCTAACCTATTTTCGGGCGCGGCAAGAATTACGGGTTGAAGCGTTCAAAAAACTTGAAACTGTGCGCGATGCAAAATTTGAAGAGATTGACACCTTTTTTGACGGGATTGAGCGCGATCTGCGGCTGCTGTCTGAGCTTGATATGGTCAGTGAAGCCTATCGGTCCCTTTCAAGCACAATGTCAATGGTAGGGCCGGCAAAAGTTCGAACTTTGGGGTTTATGGGGAATCCGACCAGGGAGGGAGCGGACACTTTGAATCCGTACAGCTTAACCCACATAAAATATTATGAT
This sequence comes from Anaerolineae bacterium, assembly GCA_016931895.1. Lineage (NCBI taxonomy): Bacteria > Bacillati > Chloroflexota > Anaerolineae > Anaerolineae bacterium. The sequence continues at coordinate 6,675 of JAFGDY010000224.1, read as the reverse complement.
TTTTTTTCTAATATTGTCCAGGCGCGGGGTTACCAGGATGTTCTGCTGGTCTCTCCTTACACCGGGGATATTGTTTACAGTTATGCCAAGCAGGATGATTTTGCCACCAGTCTTCTAAATGGCCCCTATCAAAGTACAGCCCTGGCCGACTTATTTAGAAAATTAAAAGACGAAGCCGAGTCAGGCGATGTTTTTATGACTGATTTTGTCAACTATCCTCCTGCCGGGGATACGCCGGTCAATTTTGTGGGGATACGCCTGATTGATAGAGTGCATGGCACAAAAGGAATACTTATCTACGAGTTGCCTATAGGTTTAATTGACAATCTAATGAGGAAAGGGCAGGATGTTCATCCAGGGGGGGCGGAGACATATTTGGTGGGTGAGACAAAAAGGATACTCTCTACTACTGATTTTAGTGATGAAATTTTTGACCTACCGGCCGTGGAAAAAGGACAACTTACGTCGGGCATAACTGAAGATGCTCAACGTTCTATGCTTAGTGCTTACCGCCCCATAGAAAAAGGGGGGGTGAAGTGGGTTTTGTTGGCCGAGCAACCAGAAGAGGAAGCCATTAAAACAGCTAAAGAGCTGAGCGTTTGGATGTTAGGGATTCTTTTGGGCACAACCGGGTTGGTGATTTTGGTGGGTTTATTTGTTGCCTTCAGAATTGCCCGTCCCATTGAATATCTCACCGACGTAGCTCGGCAGGTTACCGGTGGTAACCTGGAGGTACGAGTGCCGGTAAAAAGCCAGGATGAGACAGGCCAGTTAGCCCAGGCTTTTAATAGTATGACCAGCCAGTTACGGCAACTGATTGGCTTATTGGAAGAACAGGTGCAGGAAAGAACAACAGAATTGGCCGTGTCTATAGAAGTTGGCCAGCGAGCTACAGCCATTAGAGATGTAAATAAACTATTGCCAACGATTGCCGAATTTGTTCGGGATAAATTTAACCTTCATCATGTTCAGATATTTTTAGTAGACGATATTGATCAAAATTTGGTGCTGCGAGCCGGTACCGGCCAGGCTGGCCAGGAATTACTGGCTCGCCATCTTAGCCTGCCAATTGACTCTAAATCAACTGTTGGCCAGGCAGCCGTTCAAAGTCAGCCTGTTATTATAACTGATACCTCAATTGGTAATATTGACATCAATTGGTCTGTACCTGCTTCGTGGTATTCGATGTTACTGAAGGAGGCGCAGGCGCAACGGCCCGCTTCGCTTTTGCCTGAAACCCTGTCTGAACTGACGATACCCCTTATTGTTGAAGGGCAGGTGATAGGGGTGTTAGATTTGCAAGATGACAAAATCAGGACGTTTACCAAGGACAATCTGAATGTTTATGAAGCCATAGCGGTCCAGTTGGCCATTGCCATTGATAGCGCCCGGCAATGGGCTTTAACTCAAGAAGCTCAGGCCCGGGCGGAGGAGGCAGTGCGGCAACTTACCCGTCAAGCCTGGGCTGAGCGATTGGCTTCCGCCAGAGGAAGGGTGGGTTTTGTTTATGATCTTTCTAAAATTGCCGCCTTACTCCCGGATGCTTATTCTCTAACCTCTACCCCCAAAAATGGTTTATCTGTGCCGCTGGTGGTCCAAGAGCAAACCATTGGTTATCTTTCTGTAGCCACGCCGCCGGATAGAGACTGGACTGAGGATGAACGAATTTTGCTTCAGGCTGTGGCCCAACAATTAGCCCAAAAGGTGGAGAATCTGCGTCTTTTTGAGGCTACCCAACAACGGGCCAGCCGCGAGCAGATTGCTCGCCGGATTATTGACCGGGTGCGAGCCAGCCGCAATATTGAAACCGCTTTAAAAACAGCTACCGAGGAATTGAGCCGGGCTTTGGGCGCTGCCCGGGCTACGGCTGATTTGCAAATAGTCTCGCAAGCCCAGTCTATTCCCGCAGAAGAACAGGATTCCGACTCTGCCGAGATAAATGCGCCAAACCTCTCTTCGGCCAATAGCAGCCTGGACGAGGCTTCACCACCTTTTGACTTCGAACAGAAAGTGTCACAAGCTAATGCCCACTATCAAGAACAAAAATAAACCAGGCCATAAAGGAAAAATCCGGCTATGAAAGTTGAACAAACAAAATGGACCCAGGCAAAAGGTTGGCAGCCAGACCTGCCTACCTCTTTAGGAGAAGCCGCGCAACTGGTTTTAGTGTTCGGCGCAACCTCGATTCTAAAAAAGCAAGAACCTCTCCAGAAAATCAAACAAGCTTATCCCGGCGCTTATATCCTGGGTTGTTCAACTGCTGGCGAGATTTGTGGTACCCAGATTTTTGATGATGCCCTGGTAGCTACCGTGGCGCAGTTTGAGCGCACCCAACTTAAAGGCCATCAAATTAAGTTGAGCGAAGTGGAGGATAGTTTTGAGGCAGGTGAGAAATTGGCCATGTCCCTTACTGATAACGGACTGACCCATGTCCTGGTGATTTCGGATGGACTTAAGGTGAATGGGAGTGACCTGGTTAATGGTTTGGTCAAACACCTCCCTGCTGAAGTTGCGGTAACCGGCGGATTGGCCGGAGATGGCGCGCGTTTTAAGCAGACCTTAACGTTTTTTGACAATGTACCGGAAGAGGGCAGAATTATTGCCCTGGGTTTCTATGGGGCTCGCTTAAAAGTTGGCTATGGCTCAAGGGGTGGCTGGGACCCTTTTGGCCCCGAAAGGTTGATCACCCGGGCCGAAGGGAACGTGTTATATGAGTTGGATGGGCAGTCTGCCCTGGAACTATACAAAAAATACCTGGGTGAATACGCCGCAGATTTGCCTGCCAGCGGCTTGCTCTTTCCGTTGAAGTTGCGGGCCAAAGAAAATGAAATGGGCCTGGTGCGCACAATTTTATCTGTCAGCGAAAAAGAGCAGAGCATGACGTTTGCCGGCAATGTGCCTTCAGGCGTTTACGCCCGCTTTATGAAAGCCAATCCTGATCGGTTAGTTGATGGCGCCATTGAGGCTGCCCAAACCTGTTTCAAAGTGACCGACTCCTCATCGCCAGATTTGGCTATTCTTATTAGTTGTGTTGGTAGAAAGTTGGTTATGGGGCAAAGGATAGAGGAAGAACTTGAAGGTGTGCGCGACGTTTTGGGCGATCATACCGTTTTGACGGGATTTTATTCTTACGGAGAAATTTCCCCGTTTAGGCCGCTGGCTAAATGTGAATTGCATAACCAAACAATGACCATCACAACCTTTTTAGAGGAATAATTGATGCACAAACTACTTGAACGTCAATTAAAAAGACACATTGGTTCGGTTGATTCCATTCCTAAAAAGTGGAAAAGTTTTCTTGAGGTGGTAAACGAAGCCTATCATCAAACCGATACAGACCGCGTCCTGCTGGAACGCTCGTTGGATCTGACCTCAGAAGAGCTTTTTGAGAAGAATCAACAACTGCAACAGCAAGTGGCAGTTGAGCAGAAGCGCGCCGCCGACTTGCAACGCACGCAAGAAATCCTGGCTAAACGAGCTTCTGAACTTGAACTGGTAGCCCAGGTGGGCACAGCCGCCTTGACCAGTTTGAATACAAGCGAATTATTGCAAAAAGCGGTTGACCTGACCAAAGAGGGGTTTAGCTTATATCACGTGCACATTTACTTATTTGATGAAATTAGTAATTCCCTGATTTTGGCCTCCGGGGCAGGTGAAGTGGGCCGGCTGATGGTGTCTGAACATTGGAGTATTCCATTTGAACGAGAGCAATCATTGGTAGCCCGGGCGGCGCGTAACCGGCGGGGAGTTATTATTAATGATGTGCGTCAGGCCCCCGATTGGTTGCCCAACCCCTTGCTGCCCGATACCCGCTCGGAATTGGCTGTGCCATTGATTGCTGGCGACCGGCTACTGGGTGTGCTTGATGTGCAATCTGACCAAGTTGACTATTTTTCGGCTGACGATATTCGCATTCAAAAAACCTTGGCCGCGCAGGTGGCCGTAGCCCTGGAAAACGCTCGTTTGTTTGAGCAGGCCCAAAAAGCCGACTTTTTGCTGCGTGAGCGGGTTAAAGAGCTTGACTGCTTGAATGACATTGGTCGAGAAATGGAAGAGAATCCGCCCCCTCTCCCTGAACTTCTGTCCTGGATCACCGAACGTATCCCCCCGGCCATGCGGTATCCCCATTTGACGATGGTGGCCATTGAGTTTGACGGTCAAGTTTATGGCCAGGCTGAAGCCATTGCGCTGCCGGCGCAAATTGTGCATGGTCTCTACATTGGCGGCGAAATTTTGGGGCGAATCTATATTGCCTATACCGAGAAGCATGATTTTATTGATGAAGAAAGTGCCCTGCTGGGCGGCATCGCCACTCGCTTGAGCAGTTTTATTGAGAACCAACGTTTGCTTGAGCAGATGCAACAACGCGCCACGGAATTGGAAGAAACAACAAGTTTCCTCAACTCCGTGTTGGAGAATATGCCGGCCGGACTATTTGTAAAAGAGGCTGAAGAATTGAGGTTTGTCCGTTGGAATAAGGCGAGCCAAGAAATATATGGCTTGACCGAGAAGGAAGTGCTTGGTAAAAGTGATTACGACTTCTTTACTAAAAAAGAAGCAGACTTTTCTGTAACAAAAGACCGGCAGGTGTTAACCAGCAGCCAAATGCTGGACATTCCTGAAGAGCCGGTTCGTACACCCCATCAAGGTCTGCGCTTTCTGCATACCAGAAAAGTGCCGGTGATGGGGCCAGATGGAAAACCCAGGTACCTACTAGGGATCTCCGAAGACATCACCGAGCGCAAACAGGTGCAAGAAGCTCTGGCCAAACGGGCCCGGGAGCTTGGTTGTTTGAACGATATTGGCCGGGAAATGGAAGAGAGTCCGCCCCCTCTCCCTGAACTTTTGCGCTGGATCGCCGACCGTATCCCCCCGGCTATGCAGTATCCCGATCTGGCGATGGTAGCTATTGAGTTTGACGGTCAAGTTTATGGCCAGGCTGAAGCCATTACCTTGCCGACGCAAATTGTGCATGGTCTCTACATTGGCGGCGAAATTTTGGGGCGGATCTATATTGCCTATACCGAGAAACATGATTTTCTTGATGAAGAAAGTGCTCTATTAGGAGGCATCGCCACTCGCTTGAGTAGTTTTATTGAGAACCAAAGATTGCTAGCGCAGGCCCAGCAACGTTCGTTAGAAATGGAACAAGTGCTGGCCGACATCCGTCGTTTGGCGGCAATTGTGGAAAACCACCCCGACTTTATTGGGGTTGGCTCATTGGATGGTAAAACTCTCTATGTTAATCCGGCCGGGTTGCGGATGATGGGCTTACCAGCGAGTTATGATGTTACTTCAATGGAGGCCAGTGATTTTTATCCGGTGGAAGATGCGGAGAGATTGGTCAAGGAGGGTGTGCCAACGGCGTTGGAGAAGGGTTCGTGGGCCAGCGAAGCCAGTCTACTTCGGGCCGACGGAACAATGGTATCGGTGGAACAAACCGTCAGCATCAATTATGATCTGGAAGGTAATCCGGCCAGTTTCAGTATTACCATGCACGATATCACTAACCGTAAAGTGGCCGCTGCCCAACAAGAACGTCTCCTGACCGAAGTGGAGGCTGCTTATCGCCAATATGTTCGCCAGGAATGGGAACAATACTTGCAGGAGCAGCACCAGAATCGGTGGCATATTGAATACAAGCAGGCTGAGATAGAAAAATCTGCCCAGGATTGGTTAACTGAAATTCAGGAAAAAGTATTGCGTGAGGGCAAAACAGAGGTGGCCAATAGCCCTACAAATGGCGATTCTGTTGAGGCAGATCATCATACCGCCGCCATTGTTACGCCTATTTCCTTGCGCGGCCAGGTGATTGGTACGCTCAATTTGCAAGACCTTGCCCCAGACCGGAATTGGACGGCTGAGGAAGTAGCCCTGGTTGAAGCCGTATCCGAGCAATTAGCCCTGACGGTGGAAAACCTGCGTTTGTTTGACGACACCCAACGTCGCGCGACACGCGAGCAACTGACCCACCAGATCACAGATAAAATGCGGGTGGCCCCCGATGTAGACTCCATCATTCAGACCGGGTTGACCGAATTAGCCAAGACGCTGGGAGTTTCTCGAACTTACGTTAAATTAAGTCCATCGTTGAAATCGGATCAGCAAGAGCCTTAATTTTAGGAAGGCGGATATCCAGATGAAAAGGTTTTTCAATAGTTTAACCTTTAAGATAGGCATCATTATTATTCTGATCGAAATTGTCATCCTGGCAGTGATCGGCTTTATCTATATCAGACAGTTTACCAATGGAATTGATGAGCGAATTAAAGCTAGAGTAGAGCTACCTGGTATTCTCGTTGATCAAGGTTTGTTGTCTCTTCAAGCAGTGACCGATGAAGAAATAATGACAGAGTTGGTTGGGGAAGAGTTGATAGATGGTATGATAGTTGATTATCATGATAGGTTTGTAATGTTTGCGCTGGACTCTAGCAATGAGAAGAAACATATAAAAGATATCCCTGGCATAGAGCCAGATTGGTTTGAGTTGGACCCTACTCAAACCCTGCTTGAAGAGACATCCGATGGATGGGTCAGTGTAAACAACATCAAAAACGTGTTTTCCGTTTATGTTAAGGTGGGGAATAGGCAGGCAGAGCTTGAGAAGAGAAGGATAGTGGTTCTGTTTGTGGGTGGTTCTACCATTGCGGTTGCTCTAACTTCAATGGCAATTAT
>JAFGDY010000223.1 GCA_016931895.1 Anaerolineae bacterium | reverse complement strand
GGGTTACATACCGCTTGAATTGGCTCATGTAAAGGTCGTGATAAAAACCACCCTGAGCCAACAACTGGTTGTGGGTGCCGCGCTCAATGATGCGGCCATTGTTGATAACCAACACCTCATCGGCGTTGCGAATGGTGCTCAGGCGGTGGGCAATCACAAAACTGGTGCGCCCTTTCATCAAACGCAGCAGGGCCTCCTGAATGTGCATTTCGGTGCGGGTGTCCACGCTGCTGGTGGCCTCATCTAAAATCAAAATGCGCGGGTCGGCCAAAATAGCGCGGGCAATGGCCAGTAACTGGCGCTGGCCCTGGCTGAAGTTGAGGCCCTGTTCCGATACCTGGGTCCGGTAGCCCCGGGGCAACAGCCGGATGAAACGGTCGGCGTTGGCCAGGGTGGCCGCGGCAATGACTTCCTTGTCCGTGGCCGTCAAGCGACCATAGCGGACGTTTTCCAGCACAGTGCCGGAAAACAAAAAGGTATCTTGCAAAACAATGCCCAACTGCTCGCGGATGGACGCCTGCTGAACGGTGCGGATGTCTTTGTCGTCAATATAGATTGCCCCTTCGCTCACGTCATAAAAACGGCTCAACAGGCTGATGATGGTGGTTTTGCCTGCGCCCGTCGGGCCAACCAGGGCAATGGTCTGGCCGGGCGAGGCAGCCAAGTCAATGTTAGCCAAAACGGGTTTGCCCGGCTCGTAGGCAAAACTGACCTGATTGAATTTTACCGTCCCCTGGATGTTTTTGAGGGGATGTGCCGCCGGGAGGTCGGGAACGGAGGGGGTGGCATCCAGCACGGCAAAGATACGCTCGGCTCCGGCCAGGGCGGACTGTAATTGATTATAAACCATAGCGATGGAACGCATAGGGCGGAAGAAGTTCATAATGTAAATCACAAACGTGGCAATCACCCCCACCGACACAATCCCCCGGATCGACAGCCAGCCCCCCAACAGCGCCGTCGCGGCGATGGTCAGAATGCTCATGGTGGTGAACATGGGGCCTAAGGCGGCGGTAATGATGTCGGCCTTGATGCCGGCCTGGCGATTGGTTTCGTTGACGGCCCGGAATTCGGCAATGGTGTCCGCTTCGCGGGCAAAGGCTTGCACCACTCGAATGCCGGCAATATTTTCTTCCATTGTTGCGTTGAGGTTGCCCAGGTTGCGCTGCACCGCCCGAAAAGCCTGGCGACTCCGCCGGGTGATTTCGCCGGTAATGTACAACATCAGGGGCAGAATAATCAACGTGCCCGAGGCCAGCGGCCAGTTGAGAAAAAACATCGAAACCATAATGCCGGCCAACAACAGGATATTGCTGGTAAACTGGATGAGGCCGTTGGAGAGAACCTGGTTGATGGCTTCGGTATCATTGGTCACGCGGCTCATTAAATCGCCCACTTTGTGCCGGTCGTGATAAGCCATTGAGAGCGATTGCAGATGAGCAAACAGCTCGGCCCGGATGTCGGCCACCAGATGTTGGCCAACGCCTACCATCAACACGCCGTGAATGGTCGCGGCCAGGCCCGCTCCCACATAGACCGCCAACATAAGCAGGGCAATTTGCAGCAGGCCGGATACGTTGGCGGGAATGATGTAGTGGTCAATCGCCCGGCCCAGGAGAATAGGCCCGGCCAGGCTCAACAGGGTATCAACCACCACTAACCCGGCCACGCTGACCAGTCGCCAACGATATGGCTGCAAGTAAGTCAGCAGTCGCCAGGCGGTGGCCCGGGTGTTTTGGGCAGATTCGCCGGTTAGTGGGCCGCCGCCAACGCCTAAACGCGGTCTGGGGGGAGGTGAATCTGATCTCTGTTGGGTCATCAATTGCTCCAATGGTTAGGCGGTCAACGTCGCCCTGACCAGGTTGTGCTCGCCAAGCTGCGAGTGGTAGATTTCCTGATAAATGGGGCTAATCTGCATCAATTGTTGATGCGTGCCCCGGGCCACAATCCGACCGCTATCCAGGATAAAGATTTGGTCGGCGTTGAGCACGCTGGTAATGCGTTGGGCGATGATAAAGGTGGTCCGCTCCCGCATTAACTCGTCCAGGGCCTGCTGAATTTTAAATTCGGTGTCCATGTCCACGGCGCTGGTGCTGTCGTCGAGGATCAAAATGCCGGGCGAAATGAGCAGCGCCCGCGCAATCGCCACCCGCTGCCGCTGACCGCCAGATAGGTTTGCGCCCCGCGCTTCAACAAGACTATCGTACCCAGCGGGCATGGCCATAATAAACTCGTGAGCCTGCGCGGCCTGGGCCGCCGTTATTACCTGTTCCAGGGTTGCCTCCGGCCGGCCGTAGGCGATATTCTCACGAATGGTGCCGCTGAACAGGGTGGTCTGCTGGAGCACCATGCCTATCTGCAACCGCAGCGCCTCCGGCGACCATTGCCGAACATCAATACCGTCAAGGCGAATCTGCCCGCCGGTCACATCATAAAAACGGGGAATCAGGTTGACCAGAGTGCTTTTGCCGGAGCCGGTGGCGCCCAACAGCGCCACGCGCTGCCCCGGTTTAACCTCAAAACTTACGTCGTCCAGCACGGCTTCCCCGCCATTGCCGTTGTAGTGAAACGACACATTTTCAAAAACAACGTGCCCCCGCACTGAATCGGCCCGGTGCGGCGACAGCGCCGCCTGAATCAATGGTTTGGCGTCCAATACCTCCATCACCCGCGCGGCGGAAGCTTCGGCCCGCGTGGCCATGGTCAGCATGTTGCCCAACAACATCAGCGGGGCCATGCCGATCATCAAATAATTGTTAAAGGCCACCAGTTGACCCACCGTGAGCCGGCCCCCAATCACGTCCAGCCCGCCAAACCAGATAACGGCCACGCTGCCCAGGTTGGTCAACAGGGTCAAAACCGGCAGGGCCACGGCAATCAACCGGCCCACTTTAATGTATTGCTGCATGTAGTCAGTGCTACGCGCGTTAAAGCGTTCAATTTCGAATTGTTCCCGCACAAAGGCCTTGATCACCCGCACCCCGGCCAGATTTTCTTGCGCCAGGGTGTTGAGCGCCGAGAGCTTTTGCTGGACATTAATGAACAAAGGGCTGGCCACACCGATGATGCTCCGAATGACCAGGCCGGCCAAGATCAGGATGACGAACATAATTATGGAAAGTCGCCAGTCGGTGAGAACAATCAGGATGACACTGCCGATAACCATCAAGCCGGCCCGCAGAAGCAACAATATTCCGGCGCTGGCAAACATGCGCACCACATCCACATCGCTGGAAATGCGCGTCATCAGACGGCCGGTTTGCATCCGGTCCAGATTGCCAAAAGACAGGCCCTGGATGTAGGTAAAAAGCTGGTTGCGCAGGTCAAAGGCAATGCCTTGCGATAATTGCGCCCGGCAAACACCCTGAACTAATATGGCTACCGCCCCAACCAGGGCGGCGGCAAACATAATGCCCGATCCCCGGATAATGACGGTCATGCTGCCGACTCGGATGCCCTGGTCAATCACATATTGGAGCAAACGGGGTACGGTCAATTCCATCGCCGCCGTCAGCACCGTGGTCAGAATACCAATAGTGATGACCCAGCCGTAGGGCTGCATAAAGGGGAGTATACGTCGTAGGGATTTCACTTTGTTTAGGTTGCCTTACCCGCTGAAGTTAACTACCTGTTGGCCAAGGTTTCACGACGACGCGCGGTAGTTCGACCGGACAGTCGCCTTGCGGTTCGATCTCGCCCAGCCAAACCTTGACCGCGGCGCGTTGGGAAACTTCGCTGTCGCCATAAGCGGCCACCAGATTGGGGATGTGGGGCATTTCGTACAGCGTGTAAGGGTTGCCGAAGCTGGTGAAAACCACGTGGGGATTATCCACAAAAATGGAACGCCAACCCCAGGACCTGAAGCCGCCGACAACCGTGCGGATAGTGCCTAAAACCATCATAGGGGTCGTGAAAAGGTTGATGAAGACCAGGTCATAAGCCACCACTTTGTCGCGCAATTCGTCGTTCTCGGGGTTGAGCAGATGGTCTACCTGATAACCGCGCCGACGTAGTTCCAGGTCAAAGGTTTCCAAATCCTTTTGGCCCATGAACTGGTTGAGCTGCCCGATGGTGACGGTCAGCACCCTGGCTCCTGACGGAAGTTGCAGCGGCGGGCGTCCATCACCCCGCATAACCGTGATACTCTTATCGGCCATGTCCTGGGCCGCCTGTTGAAAACCGCGCTTCTGGGCATCGGATGGGGGAGGGCCAAAGGGGTCTTGAGGCAGATTGAGCCGCGCTTTCAGGGCCAATACCCGGCGGGTTGACTGGCGAATTCGCTCTTCGGAAAGTCGCCCATCACGCACGCCCTGGATAAGCCATGCAAAATCTTTGATGGGGTCGGGAAAAAGATACACGTCAACGCCGGCGGCAAGGTTGCGAAGGATGCGCTCAGACGCCGGCACCCGCGAGGTGAGGCCAATCATCGGCGAGGCGTCAGAAACAATCAGGCCCTCAAAGCCAAGCTCCTGGCGCAACAGGTTAAGGAGTAGCTCTTGGCTGAGGGTGGCCGGGGGAGCGTCGTCGGGACAAGCCGTAAATCCCTGGTAGTCGGGTAAGGAAATGTGGCCCGCCATAATGCTCATCACGCCTGCCTTGATGACGGATGTCCACACCTGCCCGTAGGTTTCCTGCCATTGCGAAAAGGGCAGGCTATTAACCGAGGTCACAAGATGCTGGTCGCGGTCATCCACGCCATCGCCGGGAAAGTGTTTGGCTGTGGCGGCCAGGCGACCGTTTTCCTGCAAGCCCCGTATGAACGGCGGGGCCAGGCGCATGACCCGCTCCGGCTCATCGCTGAGGGCGCGAATATTGGTGATGGGGTTGTTGAAATTGTAATTCAAATCTACAACAGGTCCAAACGTCCAATGCAACCCGGCATAACGCGCTTCAACAGCCGTAGCGCGACCCATAGCCGCCATCAGTTCGGCGTTGTTGGTCGCCCCAGCCGCCATCAGCCAGGGAAACACAGTGCCTTCATCCTGCACCGCCTGCGCCCCATGCTCCAGATCGCCGGCCACCAGGATGGGGATGGGTGAATGGGCTTGAATGGCCGTCATCATCTGGCGTAGTTCATCTTGCGGCATATTGCGGATGAACATACAGCCCAGGGGAACCTTTTTAAGCAGGTCCAACCAATCAGCCGTGGTGAAACGAGGCAGGCTGGGACAAAGGAGTTGTCCTGCACATTCTTCCAGACTCATTGCCGCCAACGTTGTTTCTACCCACTGTTGTTGTTGGGTGTTTAAAGGGTTCAGCATAATGTTTTGTTCCTTTCCAAAGGTTTGCTGGATTTATTTGAAATCTATTTCTCTTGAAACCAGGTTAACATTTTAGCCCGGCGCGGCGACAGGGACTACCTGACCTTTGAACTGGCTCATGTACAGGTGGTAGTAGAACCCTTGCCAGGCCAGCAGGGCTTCGTGATTGCCCTGTTCAATAATCTGGCCCTCATTGATCACCAACACGTCATCGGCATCGCGGATGGTGCTCAAGCGATGGGCGATGACAAAACTGGTGCGGCCTTTCATCAACCATAGGAGGGCTTCTTGAATGTGCATTTCGGTGCGGGTGTCTACGCTGCTGGTCGCTTCATCCAAAATCAAAATGCGCGGATTGGCCAGAACGGCGCGGGCAATAGCCAGCAACTGGCGCTGGCCCTGGCTCAAATTGCTGCCCCGCTCCGATAGAAGCGTGTCATAGCCTTGGGGCAGGTGGCGAATGAACGGGTCGGCGTTGGCCAGTTTGGCCGCGGCAATAACTTCCTCGTCGGTGGCATTGAGCCGGCCATAACGGATATTGTCCATCACCGAGCCGCTGAATAGAAACATATCTTGCAGCACAATGCCCAACTGGCGGCGCAACCCGGCCCGCTGCACCGTGCGGATGTCGTGCCCGTCAATGTAAATTGCGCCGCTGTTGATATCGTAAAAGCGGGAGAGGAGATTGATGATGGTGGTTTTACCCGCGCCCGTTGGCCCTACCAGGGCAATGGTCTGCCCCGGCCTGGCGTGGAGGCTCACGTTTTTGAGCACCGGCACGTTAGCCTGGTAGCCAAAACAGACCCGGTCAAACACCACTTCACCCGCAATCTTGTCCAGCAACGGGGCATTGGGTAGGTCAACCAGTTCGGGGGTTTCGTCGAGAATTTCAAAGACCCGTTCCGCCCCGGCCAGGGCGGATTGAATCATATTGTACAGGTGGGCAATCTGGTTGAGGGGACGGCCAAACTGCCGGGCATAATTGACAAAGGCAACCATGGTGCCTACCGTGGCCAGGCCCTGCACCGCCATCCAACCACCAACCCCGGCCACAATGGCAAAATTCACGTTATTGACAAAGTTGGTCAATGGCCCCAGCACCAGGGCATACGTTTGGGCCATAATGGCCGCTCTTTGCAGCTTGCGGTTGGCCTGCTCAAAGTCATCAATGGCAGCCTGTTCCCGGCTGTAGGCTTTGACCACCCGCTGTCCGGTAACGGTTTCCTCAATGATGCCGTTCAGATGACCCAATGCTTCTTGCTGCCGGCGAAACCCTTTGCGGGTATGGGTTGAAATCCACCGGGTCATGAACATCATCAAAGGAACGGCCACCAGGCTGACGATGGCCAGCGGCACGTTGATAACCAGCATCATGGCCGCCACCCCAAACACGGTTAAAATACCGGCGATAAATTCGCTCAGACTTTCGGTAAGCACGTTGCTAATATTTTCGATGTCGTTGGTCAGCCGGCTCATTAACTCGCCGTGGGGTCGCTGGTCAAAAAAACGCAACGACAGCGTTTGCAGTTTGGCAAACAGGTCGTTGCGTAGATCACGCACGGTGCGTTGGGCCACTTTAACCATTACGTAAATTTGCAGCCAGGTGGTGGCGGAGGTGATCAGGTAGACGCCCATCATCAGCCCTACAATTTTGGCCAGGCCGGGTAAATCGCCGGCCAGCATATAATCATCAATGGCAATGGCCATCAGATAAGGCCCCAGCAAACCGAACCCGGTGGTGGCGGCAACCAAGATCATCACGATCCCCAATTCCATCTTGTGCCGCTGTAAATACGTCCACAGGCGGCGCAGCGTGCCGCGCGTATCTTTGGGTTTTTTGATTTCGCCCAGCATGGCCAGAGGGCCGCGACCGCCGCCCGGGCCGGGCAAAGGGCCTGGGCCTGGGCGCGGGCCGCTAGCCGTAGTTTGGGACCTTGTTTGGTGGTTAGACATGGACGGCGCCTCCGTTTCCCAGTTGGGAGTCGTAGATTTCCCGGTAGATGGGGCTGGAGGTTAGCAGTTCCGGGTGCGTGCCCTCGGCCACAACCGTGCCCCCGTCCAAGACCAGGATTTTGTCGGCGTTTAAAACCGTGCTGATGCGCTGGGCAATAACCAGATTGGTGCGTCCCTGCCTCAGCTTGGCCAGCGCGTCTTGAATTTTGGCCTCGGTTTCCACGTCCACGGCGCTGGTGCTGTCGTCCAGAATCAACACGACGGGTTGGGTGAGTAAAGCCCGGGCAATGGCCAGGCGCTGTTTTTGCCCGCCCGACAGGTTGACGCCGCGCTGGCCAAGCCGGGTATCGTACCCATCGGGGAATTCGGTGATAAAATTATGCGCCTGGGCTGCTTTGGCCGCGGCTATCACCTCCTCTTCGGTGGCTTCGGGCCGGCCGTAGCGGATGTTGTCGCGGATGGTGCCGGAGAAAAGGATGGCTTCTTGCAGCGCAACGCCAATATTGCGGTGCAGCGTCTCCTGGCTGATCGCTCGCACGTCAACGCCATCAATTGTCACCCGGCCGGCGGCGACATCGTAAAAACGCGGGATGAGGTGGATCAAGCTCGACTTGCCGGAGCCGGTTGCGCCAAGGATGGCCACAGTTTGGCCCGGCTCGGCCACAAAACTGATGTCTCGCAGCACAGCATCGTGCGCCTGGCCGTTGTAGTTGAAGGTAACGTTTTCAAAAGCGACCCGTCCCCGGGGAGAGAACATGCCGATTGCATCAGGCCGGTCTTTAATTTGGGGG
>JAFGDY010000222.1 GCA_016931895.1 Anaerolineae bacterium | reverse complement strand
GCATGTCATTTCGACCGAAGGGAGAAATCTCCTTGAAGTCGTCCCTTGAAAAGGAGATTTCTCGGCCTACGGCCTCGAAATGACATGGGGCTGAGTAGTAACTGAAATGTTAAGAAAGTCAAGTTCTCTCAATCCGGCGTTTGGCGAAACTCCCAGCGGCCGCCTGAAATGGGGCCGGCAATGCAGATCAATTGAAGATCGCGGTTGACCAGGCAAGCATGGTCAGCAGCGGGGGAGGGGGAGTTATCGCGCTGCCATTTTCCGTAGAAGTTTTGTTCTTCCTCTACAGCCCAACCCAGTGAATCCCGCAGGTTATTTTCTCGCCACACTTTGCCAAAACCCCGCATCGGTTGATATAAACCGCCGGGCGGTGTAATATTCGGATCACTTTCGGGTTGGCCGGCTTGCCACGTGTCGGCAAAACTATCGGTTCGTCCTTCATTATAAAAAACCAAAATTGTGCCGCCGTCCAAATCTTGCAGCCAAATCATAAAGCCATTTTCAAAACGTTGTTCGGCGGCAACCGTTTCCAGAGCCACGGCGGGGCAAATTGTGCCGGGGGGGATATTGTTTCCCCTGAATAGGTCTTCAATCTCGCAGGGCATCTCAATACTGATCCCCTGGCTCACTTCATTTCCCTGGGCATCTGTGGCAAACAAATCCATACGGGGATTCTGGCGCATGGTGTCAGTGATTTCAGCAACAAGAGTGCCGTCGGGCGGTAAATCTGTCCACCAGGTGCCAAAACGGGTGAATGTGGCCCCATTAAAAATGCGGACACTGGTGGCCCCGCTGGTATCCCAGTGGAAAGCGACAATTTTACCGCCATTAACGTTATCGGTTACCTCCGCGGTAAAAGAGTTGATGCTGACCCCGCTATTGGCGTTGGCTTCTGGATTGGTGTTTAAAGAGGCGGCAGGCTCTGTTGGCGATGAGGTATCCTGGACGCAGTTGAGGGTAATGGTATAACGTTGTTGCCGGGGGGTCAGATTTTGCCAACAAGTGGCAAACGGCTCATCATTGGCGCAGAGTTGCTCCTCTGCCGGGCCGCTGCTGACGGCCAACAGGCATAGTTGGTTGGCCCGGCGAAAACCGGCGAACATGCTGCCGGGGCCGTCGGCCGCAAAACTAATATCTTCCTGCCAGCCCTGGGCCGGCAGCATCTCTCGCAAGGCATGGTCAATAACGCCCAGGTTCTCAAAATCCAGGCCGGTGCCGCCGGCCGTGATCTGGCAGCCGGTCCCGCTCTGTTCCCTCAGAATATCTTCAAAAGGCGCTTCGGCCAGTATCATTTCAATGCCCAATGTTTGCTCAAGCGCATCCGCCAAAGCCCGGCACGTCTCAAAATGTAAGGGCTGGAGGCTACCCCGGGTTTTGGCGGTGGTCGTTGGGGGCACAGCCGTGCCCGTTGGTGGAAGGGGGGGAGCTGTTGGCGGCGCCGGCGTGGGTGTTGGCGGAAGGGAGGTGGCCGTTGGCGGAGGGAGGGTAGCTGTCGGCGGTACGGCCGTCGCGGTTGGCAGATTTGGCGTTGGGGTGGCTATTGGCTCGGTTGATACTCTACTACATCCGGTTAGCGACAAAACGACTATCGTTAGCCCCATTACCTGTGGCAGTAATTTTTGGGTCTTCATTCTTTTATTCCATCTCTTGATTCAAAGTGATCGTGGCCGATCTTACTGCGGAATATCCACTATAACAAAATTATACCAAACGCGCGCTAAAATTTCCATTTATTGTGATAAAAGGGTACTATAATCCAAGTGGGTCAACCCGGGGCCGGCGGCAGTGTATTATTTAAGCCCAAAACCGTTGTATATACAGGAGAACAACTTGAGCGCAAAAATTCTTGACTATCGAGAATTGAAGGAATTGCAACCCGCCCACGGTCTGTGGTCACTCTATGCGCCGGAAAAAGCGCCGTATCGCTTCCGGGCTAAAACTCCTGCCGAGGCCAGGGCATGGCAAGCGCAAACCCGCCAGGCGCTCAATGAAATTTTGGGGTTCCAGTCTCTCCCCCCGGCCGAGTTTGGGCCGGAAAAAGTTGAAGCAGTGGATAAGGGCGATTACGTGCGGGAGAAAATCTTGCTCCATACCTCGCCCTACACCCTGATGCCGGTTTACGTGCTCATCCCCAAGCAGGGCCGGCGACCTCTGCCGGCGGTGATCGCCTTTCATGGGCACGGTTACGGCGTTAAGGACATTGTGGGTTTGTGGGAAGACGGCCACGAGCGGGATACGCCTGATGGAATCCATAAAGACTTTGGCGTGGCCCTGTGCCGGAAGGGTTTTGCGGTGGCCGCCCCGGAGCTCTCCTGTTTTGGCGAGCGGCAGACCGATTTTTCATATCTTAACCCTGAGTTGGGCCAGACGGCTCCGACAACGTGCGACCACACCGCCAAATTGGCCTTCCACCTGGGCGGCACGGCCCTGGGCTTGCGCGTTTTTGACGGCAAGCGGCTGGTAGATTACCTTAAAACCCGGCCGGAGGTGGATGTCAACCGCCTGGGGGCAATGGGCCTGTCGGGGGGAGGGATGCACACCTTTTTCTCTACCTGTCTGGATGAACGCATCAAGGCTTGCGTGATCAGCGGCTATTACTCTCCCTTCAAAAACAGCATCCTGGCCATGCACCACTGCGCGTGCAATTTTGTGCCGGGCCTGCATCAATTTGGCGAGATATACGACCTGGTGGGGCTGATTGCGCCCCGACCTATCTTGATTGAGGCGGGGACCTACGATCCGATTTTTCCGATTGAGGCGGTTAAACGCAGCGTAGAGATCACGCGAAACCAGGTGTACCGCGTTTTTAACTGCGTTGATCAGGTAGAAACCGATTACTTTGAGGGTCGCCACCAGATCAGCGGCCGGCGGGCCTACGATTTTTTGCTGGAAAAACTTTGTCCGTGAAGGACGACGAATGACCAATGACCAACGACGAACGACCAACGACCAATGACCAATGACCGACTTTTGCCCTTCATCGTCCGTCGTTCGTCGTTAAAGGAGGTTATTTAAATGCGAGTCTTAGTTCTGTGCGATGATTATTGGCATCCCGCCTGGATACCCCGCCGGGGTCTGGAGGAACTGGCCGAACGGGACTTTGAATTCGACTGGCTTGAAAATGCCAACGAATGGTCGGCCAAACGGATGGCCGGGTATCCCTTAGTGGTTATGACCAAAGCAAACAATATTTCGGCAACCGAGCAAGACCCCTGGGTGACCGGGGCGGTTGAGCAAGCCTTTCTGAATTATGTGGAGCAGGGCAATGGCTTGCTGGTTATCCATTCGGGAACGGCCGGTTATGAGCAGTGGCCGGTGTTACGCGGTCTGATGGGTGGCGTGTTCATTGAGCATCCGCCGCAATGTCTGGTGACGGTAGAGCCGCTGGCCAGACACCCCCTCACGGTTGGCAGCGCCCCGTTCACAGTAACGGACGAGCACTATTTTATGGCCCTGGACGACTCCCAGGCCGACGTATTTTTGACCACAGCGTCGGAACACGGCAGTCAACCCGGCGGTTGGACTCGCACCCAGGGCGAAGGACGGGTTTGCGTGCTCACTCCCGGCCACAACGTGGAAGTGTGGCTGTACCCTGATTTTCAAACCCTGCTCCGTAATGCGCTGCGGTGGTGCAGTAAAACCGGGTAAAAAAGGAGAGCTTGGCTATGGAGCAGATTGTGTTTATCACCGGCGCCGACCGGGGCCTGGGTTTGGCCCTATATGAAGTTTATCTAATTTCTCTATAATTGCACAGGTGGCAATTTTTGCAGGGCTGGCCCCCTTTAGTTTGATAATCTCCTGATAGACAGGATAGTTTACCAGAGAAACTGGGTTTTTTCCAGCCAATCAATCACAAATGTAGATTTTTATTCTTTCTCACCTGTACCTGGGGCAGGAGTTGATGATTTACCGATTTGATGGTAATATCATCTCACCTACTTGGATGCACAGTTGTCAAAATGCCGGGGGATATTTTGTCCGCTCGGTTTTTTGAAATTGAACGACCAGGCCAAAAGCACTCGTCTATACCTTGTGGAGTGAACTTGTTATGCAGACGTTACTTGGGAAACATTGGTATCATTTACCTGCCACCGAGGTGCTGGAACTGCTGGAAAGCGACGCGCAGAAGGGGTTGGACATCTTTGAAGTACAGCATCGCCAGCACCGTTTTGGCCCCAACGTGTTGACCCCCAAGCGTGGCAGGAACCCCTTGATGCAGTTTCTGCTCCAATTCAGTAACCCGCTGATTCTGATCCTCCTGGTAGCCAGTGGGATCACCGCGCTCATCAAGGGGCCGGTTGATGCTTTGATTATCCTCGCCGTCGTATTGATCAATGCTATTATTGGATATATCCAAGAGTCCAGGGCAGAAAAAGCCATTGAGGCTTTAGCCCAGGCCATGACAACTGAGGCTACGGTCATCCGGGCCGGGGAGAGGCTACGCGTTTCGGCGACGGAACTGGTTCCCGGCGACATCGTGGCCCTTCAGTCTGGCGACAAGGCGCCTGCCGATATGCGTTTGCTCCGCGCGCGCGATCTCCAAGTTGCTGAAGCCGCGCTTACTGGAGAATCTGTGCCCATTAAGAAAGAAGCAGATGCGCAGTTACCGGTCGGGGTTGTGCTGGCCGAGCGCCGCACGATGGTTTATGCCTCCACGTTGGTGACCTATGGCCAGGGTGTAGGTGTTGTCACCGCCACCGGCGACGACACTGAGGTTGGGCGTATCTCTCGACTCATTTCCGAGGCGCAGGAACTGGAAACGCCGCTCACCCGCAAGATCGCCGGGTTCAGCCGGCTGCTACTTTATGCGGTGCTGGCTCTGGCCGCGATCACTTTTGCTATCGGTGTGCTGCGAGGGGAATCGGTGGTGGAAACTTTTACCGCAGCAGTGGCCCTGACCGTAGCCATGATTCCTGAAGGGCTGCCCGCCGCCCTGACCGTTACCCTGGCCATCGGCGTCTCGCGCATGGCGCAACGGCGGGCCATCATCCGCAAGTTGCCCGCCGTCGAGACACTGGGCAGCGTCACCGTCATCTGCTCGGATAAAACCGGCACGCTGACCCAGAACCAGATGACCACCCAACAAATCGTAGCCGGTGGGCTGCACTACACCGTCACCGGCGCCGGTTACGATCCCATCGGCCAAATCTTGCAGCAGGACAAGGCGGTTGAGACGCTGGAGGGAGCGACGGCGTTGCGGGAATGTCTATTGGCCGGCCTGCTGTGCAACGACAGCGCTCTTGTTGAAAAGGATGGACGCTGGGCAGCGCAAGGAGACCCAACCGAAGTGGCGTTGATCGTTGCGGCGCGCAAAGGAGGTCTGGTAGCGGCATCCCTCGAAAAGCAACTGCCTCGCCTGGATCAGATCCCCTTTGATTCGCAGCACCGGTACATGGCAACACTGCACGACGCATTGGCTGAACGAGAGAACGTTTCAACGGAGCGGGTGGCCTACATCAAAGGCGCTGTCGAGGTCATCCTGGAAAAATGCGTTGCGGCGCTTGATGCTGATGGACAGGTGGTTCGGCTTGATCCTGCCCAGGTTCACCGTGACGTTGAAGCCATAGCCGCACAAGGATTACGAGTTCTGGCCTTTGCCAGAGCAAGTATGCCGGTGGGGGCCACCTCTTTGGGACATACGGACGTCGCTTCTAACCTGACTTTTCTTGGCTTGCAGGCCATTATTGACCCGCCGCGCGAGGAAGTGATCTCGGCGATAGGCGCATGCCAGGAGGCGGGCATTCAGGTCAAGATGATTACCGGCGATCACGCCCTCACCGCCGCCGCGATTGCGACGCAAATCGGGCTGGCCGAGCCATGTCCTGATGCCACTCCGCCCCAGGATTGCGTGCTGACAGGAAAGGATCTAGCCAATTACGCCGACGCGCGGTTGATTGATGCGGTGGAGCGCGTGGCGGTTTTTGCCCGGGTGTCGCCGGAGCAAAAGCTGCGTCTGGTAGAGGCGCTTCAAGCTCGCGGCAACGTGGTCGCCATGACGGGGGATGGCGTGAACGACGGGCCGGCCCTCAAGCAGGCCGACATCGGTATCGCCATGGGCATCGCCGGCACCGAAGTGGCCAAAGAGGCTGCCGACATGGTGCTGACCGACGACAACTTTGCCACCATTGAGGCGGCAGTGGAAGAGGGGCGGGGCGTTTTTGATAATCTGACCAAGATCATCGTTTGGGTATTGCCCACCAATGTGGGTGAAGGGCTGATTCTTTTGTTCGCGGTTTTGCTTGGAATTGCGCTGCCCATCCTGCCTGTGCATGTGCTGTGGATCAACACGGTAACGGCAAGTGTGCTGGGTTTGGTGTTGGCCCTGGAACCCAAGGAGCTGGGCATTATGAAGCGTCCTCCGCGTGCTCCAAACGCGCCCATTCTCACGCGGGAATTGACGTGGCGCGTTTTGCTGGTTGGTTTGTGCATCTTGGTCGGGGCCTTTGGCCTGTACGAGCTGGACTTGTGGTTGGGGAGCGACATCGCCCAGGCCCGTACGGTAGCAGTTAACGCCATCGTGATGATTGAGGTATTTTATCTGTTCAACTGCCGTTCCCTTACCCGGTCAATGTTCCGCATAGGGGTCTTTTCGAATAGGTGGGTGGTAATCGGGATAGTTACAATGGTGCTGTTGCAGTTGCTATTCACCTATACCCCATTTATGAACACCTTGCTCCTCACCGCCCCGCTGAGTCTGGCAGATTGGGCGCGTGTGCTTGGAGTGAGCCTGATTGCCTACCTGATCGTTGAATTCGAAAAGTGGATGAGGAATCTCAAATGAGAATGAAACTCTGGCTTCAAGGTATATTCTGGATATTTGTTTATATCCTTTTGACTGCTGCGCCTCTGCTGATTTTGCTCATTGGGCCGGTTCCGGAGGGACGTGAATTTTGGCGCGAACTATCGGCAGCGCTCGGTTACGCGGGATTGGCGATGATGGCGATTCAATTTGCCTTAACCGCGAGGTTCAAGATTGTCAAAGCTCCCTATGGAGCGGATATCGTTTATCACTTTCACCGTCAGATCTCCTTCGTCGCGCTGCTGCTGATCCTGGCCCATCCTCTCTTGTTGTTTATTTATTCACCAGACACTTTACAATTACTCAATCCTATCTCGGCTCCCTGGCGCGCTCGTGCGGGCGTGATAGCCCTACTTGCGTTAATCGTGATGATCGCAGCGTCCGTCTGGCGGCAACGTCTCAAGTTTGAGTATACCCAATGGCGCATTTGGCATGGAATCCTGGCAACACTTGCGGTGATCCTGGCGATGACTCATGTGGTCCTTGCGGGTCACTACATCAACACACCCATAAAGCAGGCATTATGGTTGAGTGGGAGCGTATTTTGGGTTGGCATGTTAGCTTACGTGCGGATTATCAAACCAATCTTGTTGTTGTACTATCCCTACCAGGTCGATTCTGTCAAACAAGAGCGCGGCAAGGCCTGGACCCTGGCGGTGAAACCGGTAGGACATGCAGGAATGCGCTTCATGCCCGGGCAGTTTGCCTGGCTAACCGCCTGGAGTTCGCCGTTTTCGGACCGTGAGCATCCCTTTTCGATTTCTTCAAGCGCATCAAACCCGGAGAAAATCGAGTTCACCATCAAGGAATTGGGTGATTTTACGAGTACCATCAAAGAGATGGAACCCGGGCAAAAGGTTTACCTGGATGGTCCTTTTGGAGCGTTCAGCGTTGACCGCCACCCGCATGCAAAAGGGTATAACTTCATTGCTGGAGGGATTGGGATTACGCCGTTCATGAGCATGTTACGAACCTTGAAAGATCGAAATGATAAGCGCCCCTTGCTCTTGATCTATGCCAATAACCGTTGGGAAGACATCACTTTTCGCGAGGGAATCGAAGCCCTTCAGAAATCCCTCAACCTTAAAGTGGTGCATGTATTGGCCAATCCCCCGGAAGGTTGGCAGGGCGAGCGTGGTTTCGTCACCGCGGAGATCTTAGAACGCTACCTGCCGGAGGAACGTCAAACGAATGTCTACGAAACCTTCATCTGTGGCCCGCCGCCAATGATGGATGCAATCGAAAGAACTTTGCCCAAATTAGGAATTTCGTTGGGTGATTTTCATTCGGAACGCTTCAACCTGGTATAGAAAGGAAACAACATGCGACAGAAAATCTCGACCTGGCTGGCAATAACGATTGGCGGCATAATTTTTGGCCTGGCATTGCTCTTTGCGCTGATGCAAGCAGCCTGAATGAATACCAGAAAAAACGATCCTTGAGCAGTGGTATTTCTGTTTATTTTGTTTCCTTTTTTGGGGCATTAAATTGAGTTGATCCGGCCAGTTTATGGGCCGGTTTATCATAACGTTTGCGTAGTTCGTTGTAGAGCGTGCCCCGCCACAAGGGCACGCCGTTAAAGAAGGCGGCCCGGCCCAGCATGTGAGCGGCCACGGGCGCGGTAATCAGCAGAAAAATAATGGTGGCTATGGCCCGGCTGCTAATGCCCAACTCGTTAAAATAAATGGCCGCGCCCAGCAAAATAAAACCTGCGCCCAGCGTGGCCGCTTTGGTGGTGGTTGACATACGCAAATATAGGTCGGGCATCCGCACTATCCCGATACCGGCAATCAGCATAAATAGCGCGCCGATCAATAACAACACCACCGTAAATATCTCGGCCATCTTCAAGCCCTCCTTTGGATGTAATAAGCAAAGGCCACCGTGCCCAAAAACGCCAGCAAAGCCAGCACTACGGCTACATCCAAAAAAACCGGCTGGTTGGCGACCACCGCGTAAACGGCGATGATGCCGACCCCCAACGTGGCCAGCAAATCCAGCCCCACCACCCGGTCGGGCAGGCTGGGGCCGCGCAATACGCGCACAAAGGCCAAAATCATAGCCAGACTCAGGATGGGGATAATAATGAAAAAGGCCACCTCAATGATATTCATGCCAGCACCTCCCGTACCCGTCGTTCAAAGCCCTCTTTAATATCGCGCCGGAATTGCTCAAGGTCATCAATGTGCATGGCGTGGACGTAGAGCGTGCGCCGGTCATCCGAAATATCCAGGCTGAGCGTACCGGGCGTTAAGGTGATCAGGTTTGCCAGCAGGACAATTTCGGCGTCGCGGGTCACATCCAGGGGGATGGCGACCACGCCGGGCCGCATGTAATGGCGGGGGGTCACCACATCATAGGCCACGCGCAGGTTCGCCAGAATCAATTCCCAGATAAAAAAGCCGATGAAGTTAATAATCTGGGGCACTTTACGAAAGTAAACCGAACGTCCCACCACCCGCTGCGAAAGCCACAGCAGCGCAAAGCCCAGGCCAAACCCAACCACAAAGTTACTTAGGGTAAATTGCCCGGTCAGTCCAAG
>JAFGDY010000221.1 GCA_016931895.1 Anaerolineae bacterium | reverse complement strand
CGGGCATTTGCCCATCCCCCCCCCGCCAAGCGTTTTTGGACACGAAGGGGCCGGGATTGTGGAAAAGGTAGGGGCACGCGTCACCAAAGTCAAACCGGGCGATCACGTGGTTTTGGCCTGGGACTACTGCGGGGCATGCCCCTCATGCAAGGCTGGCCAGGTTCTCTATTGCCTGAATTTCTTCTTGCACAATTTCCACGGCGCTCGTCCCGACGGGACCACGACCCTGCGCAAGGGCGACCAGGTCGTCCACGGCTCCTTTTTCTGCCAGTCCTCCTTTGCCGATTTCGCGTTGGCTAACGAGCGGAATGTGGTTAAGGTGCGGGAGGACGTGTCCCTCGAGGCCCTGGCCCCCATGGGCTGCGGCGTGATGACCGGCGCCGGGGCGGTGATGAATTCATTCCGGCCCAGGCCCGGGGCTTCCCTTGCCGTTTTTGGCGCCGGCACGGTGGGGATGAGCGCGATAATGGCAGCGATGGTGTGCGGCTGCACCACCATCATCGCGGTAGACGTTAATGCGGACCGGCTGGAAATGGCCAAAGAATTGGGGGCCACCCATACCGTTAATGCCAGCAAAGTAGACCCGGTTGAGGCTATCCGGGATATAACCGGCGGCGGCGCGGAATTCAGCCTGGAGTGTGTGGGCAATCCCAAGGTGCTACGTCAAGCGGTGGACGTCCTGCCCCGCCTGGGGGTCTGCGGGCTGCTGGGAGTCGTGCCGCCAGGCACAGAGGTTGGCCTGGATATGGACCTGATCATGAATGGCCGGACGGTCAAGGGGATCCTCGGCGGCGACGCCATCCCGGACCTGTTCATTCCCAAACTGATTGACCTGTATAGCCAGGGACGATTTCCCTTTGACCGCTTGATCAAATTTTATCCCTTTGACGACATCAACCAGGCCGTGGCCGATATGGAACAGGGGCGCGTGATCAAGCCGGTTTTGCGGCCGTAGCCCCAAATAGATTTTTACTTATGAGTGACGAACCGTTTGATTGACAGCATCTTTGTTTTTAGCGGGAAGTAAGCATGAAGGTGAAGGTGAAAATATACGGAACCTTGAGCCAACGTTTCCCCGGCTACCAACATTCAGCGGGCCTTGAGGTTGAACTGCCGGATGGGGCGGCCACAGTGAAAAACTTGCTGGCCCGGCTGAGAATCTTAGAATCTCAAGGATTAGTGGTTGTTATGGAAGACCGTCTCCTCAAAATGGACGATGAAATCCAGAACGGCGTCCTGGTGAACATTTTGCAAACTGTTTATGGGGGCTGACGTCTCTGGATTTTATCTAAAAAACATGTGGTGAAGATATAGTTTTTCAGAAAAAGATTTTGAGTTTTTACCGGGGTAAGCCGACCCAAAAACATTATCTGAAAAGCTATAAGAGAGGAGGAAAATATGTAAAAATAGTTTGCTCTCTTGTAACCAGGTAAAAAGTTAGGAGCAATTCAAGCAAAATATAGCAACATATTCATGAGTCCAAATAAGGAGGACAAAAATATGAATACCAAAAAAAATCTGAGCCGCCGTGAATTCCTTCAGGGGGCCGCCCTAACCGGCGTAGGATTGCTGGCTGCGGCATGCGCCCCAGCGACCCCAGCGCCTGCTGAAGCGCCAGCCGAAGCGCCCACCGAGGCCCCAGCCCCACCGGCCAAAGACAAAATTGTGGTGGGGTTGTCCAGACCTCTCTCTGGCTGGAATGCCGTCATCGGCGATTCCGCCTTTCGCCCGGTCTATGAGACCTTTGTTGAAGAAGTTAATGCCGATGGGGGCGTTTACGTTGAGGAATATGGCAAAAAATTGCCCATAGAGTTAATAGTTTATGATGATAAGAGCGATGTGGGCACCATGACACGGCTGACGGAAAAATTGATTGTCGAGGACAAGGTTGACTTCCTGTGGCCTGCCTCCGGTACAGCCTTCCTCTTTGCCCAGGCCCCGATTGCCAATAAATATGGCTATGTGCTGATAACGGCCGAGGGTGGCGCTACCTCCCTCAAGGATATGCTACCCAGCCTGCCCTACGTGTTTGTCACCCTGAGCTTCTCTGATTGGTATCAAATTCCGGTGCTGGCAGACATTCTATCAGAGGCGGGAGCGAAGACAGCCTACGTGACCTACATTGCCGACTTGCACGGCATTGAGTACTCGGGCGTGAGCGGTATCGAGTTCCCCAAGAAAGGCATCGAAGTTGTAGGCATCAAAAGCCTCCCCCCCGACATTAAGGATCTGTCACCAGTAATCAAAGATGCTAAAGCATCCGAGGCGGATATCTTCTGCTGCTTTGCCTACCCGGACCAAAACATGCCGGCCACCGGCACATCTATGGAACTTGGCTATAACCCCAAGGCATGGGTCGGCGGTCCCGGGATTAACTTCGGCTTCTACCATACCGCATTTGGCCCCGCAGTAGAGGGCGTTATGGGCTTCACTTCCTTTAACCCCAAGCAATCTGAGGCGGCAAAGGCACTGGCTGATAAGCTCTGGGCCGGTAAGCCGGAAGACGTGCAGGACCCCTGGGGACATCCGCTCTATTGGGCCGGCCTGGAAACCTGGAAGCAGGCTATCGAGAAGGTCGGGACCTTAGACCAAGAAAAAATCAGGGAAATTCTTGCTACCGAGAAGTTCGATACGGTTCTGGGGGAGACCTGGTATGAGAACGGGCTGCTATCCAAGGATTGCCATACCGGGGAGATTGGTCAATGGATAAATGGCTTGTTTGAAGTTGTCGGGCCTAAAGAGCATGCTACTGCCGAATTAGTGTATCCCAAGCCCGAGTGGCCAACGGGATAAGGCCATAGCGCCTTAAAAACTGTGAGCAGGCTGTCTAAAAAGGTAAAGAACAGACGCCGTTTGGATTGCCTGCTCCCTTAAATCATCAGCTTAGAGGATTATCATTATGATTGTAACCATCCTGGACATCGTGATTGCCGGGTTGCTGCTGGGCGGCCTTTATGCCTTGATTGCCATGGGGCTTAGCCTACAGTACGGTGTAGCCCGGGTCTTAAATATCTCCCACGGCGAGTTTATTATGCTCGGGGGTTTAACCACCTGGACATTATACACCGCGTTTGGCCTTAACCCGCTGGTAGCCTTGGCTGTTTGCGGCCCTGCTGCCTTTATTTTAGGTTTTATCATCCACCGGACTTTGTTCAAACGCCTTTTAGCTTCGTCAACTTCATCCAGTATTTTTGAGAGCAACTCTATGTTGGCTTCTTTTGGCCTGATGTTCATCATTCAAAACATCGCGCTAATAATCTGGGGGCCTGAAATGAGGGGCTACTCTTATTTGGCCGTTCCGGTCAACTTGGGGGGAGCGCTATTTGGCGCTAACCGCCTGGTGACCCTCGGGTTTGCCGTAGCCATCGGCCTGGCTTTTTATATCTTTTTGGCCCGTACGCGCATGGGCAAAGCCATCAGGGCGGCAGCCCAAGACCCGGCCACTGCGGGCCTGATGGGGGTAAACATCAACCAGGTACTGGCTTTATGCTTTGGTTTTGGCGCAGCTTTGGCGGCCATGGCCGGCATGCTGATCAGTATGTGCTATCCGGTGCACGGCGTGATGGGAATGGAGTATACCATCATCGCCATTATCGTGGTTGTCCTGGGTGGATTGGGCAGTATCCCCGGCAGTTTTATCGGCGGTTTCATCCTGGGCCTGGTTGGTAGCATCGTTACCTATTTCGATCCTGGGTTGGCCCTGGTTACCTATTATGTCATCTTCATCCTGCTGTTGCTGGTAAGGCCAACAGGGATTATGGGGAACTAGAGAAATGAATATGAGCAAAATTGACTTAAAAAAGGTATGGATACCGGGGCTGCTGCTTATCATCCTGGTTCTGTTAGGAACTTCACCACTCTATGCTTCAATCTATACCGTGATCCTATTAACCAGCATCTTAATGTATATCGTTCTGACCGTGAGCTGGGTTATGTTTTCCGGTCCTACCGGCTACATCTCCCTGGCAACGGCCGCATTTTTTGGAGTCGGCATCTATACTTCGGCTATCTTGGGGATGAAGTTACCTTTACCGTTGGTTGTCATTTGTGGCGGCCTGGTCAGTTTTTGTCTGGCCTTGCTCGTTGGCGCATTGACGCTGAGGTTGAAAGGTATCTATTTTGCCATATTCACCTTTGGGCTGGTTGAGCTTATCAAACATCTTCTGCTCTGGTATGAAATTAATATGACAGGCACGCGCGGTCGCTTTGTTATCTTGGTTGATAACAATACCATTTATTATGTTATGTTCATTATTTTGGTGATATTAATGTTGACCGCCTACTTGATCAGACGCTCTAAATATGGATTAGCCTTGCAAAGTATTGGGCAGAACGAGGAGGCGGCGGCGCACATCGGCGTCAATGTAACCCTGGTGAAGGTAATCACCTTTGCCATCAGCGCCTTATTCATCGGCGCTGCCGGGTCTATTATGGCCACCCGCTGGACGTATATTGACCCCTACATCTCCTTTAACCCGCTCTTTTCGTTTATGCCGGTTTTGATGGCTATCTTTGGCGGACTGGGGCAGCCTTACGGCCCTGTTTTAGGCGCAGTTATTTTTACCTACCTGGAAGAGATTCTGATCACCCGGTTTCCCTACCACTATATGCTCATTTTTGGCATTATATTAATTGTGGCCATTTTATACCTACCCGATGGACTGGTAGGGTTGGTCCAAAAGGGACGGACGCGCCTATCAGTAAAAAAAGAAATCAGTCCCCCTGTGAGTGAAACTGAAACCGTTGCGCAAGAGTCAAGCTCTTCGGGTTAAAAAAAGTCTCCGCAGCAAACGGGATAAAAAGAAATTCAGGAGAACAATATGCCAATACTTGAAGGTGAAGGGATAACCAAACATTTCGGCGGATTAGCCGCAGTATCAAATGTCAACTTTCACGTTGACCAGGGCGAAATTGTGGGGCTGATTGGCCCCAATGGGGCCGGAAAAACAACACTGTTTAATTTAATATCGTCTGCGCTTGTTTCTAAAAAAGGCACCATCAAATTTAAAGGTGAAAACATTACTGACTTAAGGCCGCATCAAATCTGCCGGATGGGCCTGGCCAGAACGTTTCAGTCGGTTAAAGTCTTCACCCATCTGTCAGTGCTTGACAATGTATTAATGGGGGCGTTATTCGGCGCGCCAACCGGGATGTCAGCCGCCGACGCCGCCAGGGAAGCTACGGAATTATTAGAATTTGTGGGGTTGTCGGCCATGCGCGCGACCCCGGCCAAAGACTTGACCCTGGCTAATCAGAAGCGACTTGAAGTGGCCAGAGCCTTGGCCACCAAGCCAGACTTATTGCTGCTTGATGAGTTGA
Source organism: Anaerolineae bacterium (assembly GCA_016931895.1). Classification (NCBI taxonomy): domain Bacteria; kingdom Bacillati; phylum Chloroflexota; class Anaerolineae; species Anaerolineae bacterium. Next base: position 1,644 of record JAFGDY010000221.1, on the reverse strand, counting down.
TGGCCGGCCTAAACCCCACCGAGGTAGGCCAGGCGATGGAGGCGGTAACCATGATGCGGGATAGGGGGATTACTATTTTCATGGTTGAACACGTAATGAAGGCCATTATGAGCATCTGCGACCGCATTATAGTCCTCCACCACGGCGAGAAAATTGCCGAAGGTCCCCCCCAGGAAATTGCCACCAGCAAAAGAGTGGTGGAAGTATACTTAGGAGAGTAGGCGTATGCTGGAAGTATGTAATGTAGATACCCTTTATGGTAAGGTGCAAGCACTTTGGGATGTTTGTTTAGAAGTCAATGAGGCCGAAATCGTGGCCCTGGTTGGCTCAAATGGGGCCGGAAAAACAACCCTGGTTAATACAATATCCGGTTTACTGCGGCCGGCTTCAGGGCAGGTGATGTTCCTCGGCCAGCGGATAGATAATCTCCCCTCGCATGCCATCGTGGAACTGGGCATTTCGCATGTCCCCCAAGGCGGAAGGATATTTCCCGATATGACGGTGCGGGAAAATTTAGATATGGGGGCGTATCCCCTCCACGCCTGGAAACAAAAGGAGGAAACATTTGCGCAGGTTTATCAAGTTTTTCCCAATCTCAAGGAAAGGGAGCGGCAATTAGCCCGCACCTTAAGTGGGGGCGAACATCAAATGCTGGCCATCGGCCGGGCCTTGATGTCAAAGCCACGGTTGTGCCTTTTTGACGAGCCTTCTTATGGTTTGGCCCCCTTGTTGGTGGCCGAAATGTTCCGCATCATCCAGCAGCTCCGCGACCAGGGGATTACCATCTTGTTGATCGAGCAAAATGTTAAGCACACCCTGGAAATCGCCGACCGGGCCTATGTGCTGGAAAACGGTCATCTATGCCTGGAAGGGGACTGCGCAGAGCTTCTCCAGAGTGACCATGTCAGAAAAGCTTATCTAGGATTATAAACTGATGCGCCAAAAGCGCGCGGTTTTCAACTACACTTGCCTTCGGCGGGCGCACTTGCCTTTGGCAAGCGGCCTCGCCTTTGGCGAACTTAAGCGGAGACAGAAATGAAACTAGACGGAAAAGTAGCCCTCATTACCGGAGCGGGCACGGGTATCGGCACCGCCATTGCCGAACGGTTTGTGGCCGACGGAGCAAAGATATGTATCAGCGGTCGCCGTCAGGCAATGCTCGACAAAGTGGCTCAATCGCTGCCGGAAGGGACCGTGGTGGCATGCGCCGGAGATGTAACCAACCTCGAAGACGTCCAGCGCATGGTTGAAACAACGCTCGGGTTTACCGGCAAACTCGACGTGCTGGTGAACAATGCCGCCATAGACCCGGGCGGCACCACCGTTGTTGACATAGACCCGGCGCTCTGGCACAGCGTTCTGGAAATAAACCTCACCGGTCCTATGTATCTGATGAAGGTAGCCATACCCTATATGATTGAGGGCGGCGGTGGTTCTATCATCAACATTGCTTCCCTGGGCGGCCTGCGCTGCCTGCCCGGCATGCCGGCCTACTGCGCCTCAAAGGCAGGACTTATTATGCTCACCCAGCAGGTTGCGCTAGATTTCGGCCCCAACAAAATCCGTTGTAATGCAGTCTGTCCGGGCGGCACCAGAACAGAGATGCTGGAAAAATCACTCGGCCCCCTCGCCGAAGCAACCGGG
>JAFGDY010000220.1 GCA_016931895.1 Anaerolineae bacterium | reverse complement strand
GATTAAGAGTAAATTAATTTTTCCCCACCTGGTTACCATACAACCTGGCTTGTGCCCAGACTTGTTTGGGGACAGGTTAATTATGTCTACTGCAACTTCTCTATTGCTTTTTTAATCCGTTTCAAACAAATCTCCTGGCCCAACACGGCTAACGTTTCAAACAGAGGCGGGGCTGCTTTTTGCCCGCACACCGCCACCCGCACAGGCTGGAACATCTGACCTGCTTTAAGGCCCAAAGCGTCGGCATTGGCTCTTAGCGCGGTTTCCAACGCCTCATGCGAAAAATCAACGGCGGCAAGCGTTTGGGCGGCCCGCTGCAAAACAAGCAGGGCCATAGCCGCATCCCCCTTTTTGGGGATGAGTTCGGCCCGGTCGTAGTCGGGCAGTTCGTCAACAAAGAAGAAGCTGAATTTGGCCGCAGCTTCTCCCAATGTTTCCAGCCGTTCCTGGATCAGGGGGGTAATTTGCCGCAGCTTTTCCCGGCTCATGGCCAAACCGGCGTTTGATAAATAAGGCAGCAGGCGGTCGGTCAAATCCTCTACTGAAAGCTGCCGGATGTAGTGGCCGTTAAGGTGGTTCAGCTTTTGGTAATTCCAAGTGGCCGGCGAGGCATTGACCCGCTCCAGGCTGAATCGTTCAATGAGTTCCTGCCGGGTCATGATTTCGGTTTTGTCGTCGTAACTCCAACCCAACAGGGCCAGGTAATTGACCATAGCTTCCGGCAAGTAGCCTAACTCTTTAAAAGTACGAACAAATACCGGCAGCACCGTGCCATCCGGCGCCCGGCCTTCACGTTTGCTCATTTTGCCCTGGCCGGTGGGATTGAGAATGAGGGGCAGGTGGGCCATCACCGGCGGCTCCCAGCCAAAAGCGTGGTATAGATAAATATGCAGGGGCAAACTGTTCAGCCACTCGTCGCCGCGAAAAACGTGGCTGATTTCCATTAAATAGTCATCAACCACCACCGCCAGGTGATAAGTAGGAATACCGTCCGACTTCATCAGAATGGCGTCTTCCAGTTGGGCATATTGAAACGTAATATCGCCCCGGATCACGTCGTGTACGGTTATTTCGCCGTCAAGGGGTAATTTTAGCCTGACGGTGTGAGATTCGCCCCGGGCGGCCCGTTCAGCGGCCTCGTCTGAAGAAATGTTGCGGCAATAACGGTCGTAGCTGCCGGGCAGTTTTTTATTTTGACGCTCTTGGCGTAGCGCCGTTAAGCGTTGGGGCGGGCAAAAACAGCGGTAGGCGTGGCCGGTGTCAAGAAGTTGGCGGCAATATTTTTGGTAGAGGTCCAGGCGCTGAGTTTGGATATAGGGGCCATAATCGCCTCCTACTTCCGGGCCTTCATCCCAATCAAGCTTCAGGTAACGTAAGCCTTCTAAAAGGCGGGTCAAGGCTGCGGGCTGGTAACGCTTTTGGTCTGTATCCTCAATGCGTAAAATAAATTTGCCCCCATGCTGCCGGGCAAAAAGATAGTCAAAAAGGGCGGTCCGCGCGCCGCCAACATGAAAATCGCCCGTTGGACTGGGCGCATAGCGGACCCGCACCGCTTTAGTGGGGGTGGTCATTGTTGATTCAATCCTCGGTTGTAGAATTTTCTGATAAACCTTGAAAATCCGCCTTGACCCGGGGCAGGTTTAAGTACCACAGGGGCAACAGCAGGCCGCCAAGGTAGTAAATGCCGTTCAATACGTAGGCTCTGGTTTTATAATCTTGAGCGGAGAATGAAGGGGTGAACAGGGCCATTAAATTAAAACCCGACCAAACCATAATGAACCCCACAAAAAGAATCCGCCCCCAATTATGTCGCTTCAGCAGGCCGTAGGCGCTTCCGGAAAATCCAATCAAAAAGATAATGTTCAGGATAAACACCAGCCAAAGTTGGGTTAAATTGGGCATATCCTCCCGGGTAAAAAATTGGACCACGGTAGATAAAAACAAGATATTGGCCAGGGCCAACAATGCCAGCACTAATGCCCACAACGCCAAAATAATAATTCCCCAGGTTCTGAATTGAACTTTGTCAGATATGCTCATTGATAGAAGGTCCCCGGTATTTGGGTTAAACCTGTTCAAAATCAAGCGTTTTGCGGCGCATGAGCACGCTTTGCACCAGGCCAATAGAAATTAAAAAGGCAATCAAAGAACTGCCGCCGTAACTGATAAAAGGCAGGGGCGTGCCCGTTACCGGCAAAAGGCCAATATTGACGCCCAGATTAACAAAAGATTGAAAGAAGATCAGGGCCGCCACGCCAATACAGATCAACCGGCCAAAATTATCGCCGGTCAAATCGGCGGCGCGCATAATGCGCCAAACCAGGGCCACAATTAAAATGAAAAGCAGCAACCCGCCCAACAAACCCAGTTCCTCGCCTATCACCGAGAAGATAAAGTCGGTGTGCCGCACGCGCAAGAAGTGGAGCTGGTTTTGGGTGCCAATGCCAAAACCTTTGCCCACAACGCCGCCGGAGCCAATGCTGATCAGGGCTTGTTCCACATTGTAGTAAGCGGCGGGGTTGCTTTGCGGGTTTAAAAATAGCATTACCCGCTCCCGCTGGTAATCGGCCAGGGTGAGCCAAACAATGGGGCTGACCAGAATCGCGCCAACGGCCAACAGGCCTACATGGAACAGGTGCGTGCCGGCCATTAAAGCCATGATCAACCAGACCACGGCCATGATCACCGTTGTGCCCAGATCAGGCTGAAGATAGATCAACAGCAGCGGGGGCGCTAGCAGCAGCAGCGAAAACAGCAGGTTGTGCAACTTGTGCATTTCGCCGTCCCGGTCGGCCAGGATTTTGGCCGTGGTGATGATAACAATTATTTTGGCAATCTCGCTGGGTTGGACCGGGAAAAGCCGAAAGTCCAACCAACGCAGCGTGCCGGCGGTGAGTTCGGCGGCAATAAAGAGAATCGCCAGCAGCACCAGCATGACCACGTAAAGAAATTTATAAACAGCAGCATAATAACGATAATCAACCGCTGCCACCATCACCATCAAAACCAGGCCAATTGCGGCCCGGGTTAATTGAACCCGCCACAGGTCTTTCAGGTCTTCCTGGTTTTGATTGGCGCTGAAGATCATAATAACGCCATATAAAATTAATAAAGCAACAAGGCCAACCAGAACCGGATCAAATTGTCGCCAAATTCTACGATCCATGCTAACTCAATGCCCAGTGAATGAAACAAATGAACAAAAGAGGGTTACTGATGACGCGCGCCGATAACGGGAATATTGGCCGTTAAACGATGCTGCCGCCCGTTGCCGGTGAGAGAAATCTCAATGCCATCTTGATCAATCTCTACGTATTTTGAGATAACCTGAATCAATTCGTCCTTCAGTTGATTCATTTTTCCGGCCGATAGATTGACCCGGTCTTGAACCAAAACCAATTGTAAACGATTCTTGGCTATTTCTCGACTGGTTGACTGTTTGCGGCCGATGAGCCGCTGGAGTGCGTTCATAAGCTTCCCTCAATATCATCACGGCTTAAAAAATTTGGAAACCCATTTTCTAAAAGAGTCGTTTTGTTCAAGATTCATCAGGGGCACTTCTTCGCCCAGCAAACGCCGGGCAATATTTCTAAAAGCCTGCCCGGCATGGGAGTTATTTTCCATGGCCACCGGCCGACCCGTATTGGTGGACGTAATAATGGCCTCGTCTTCGGGCACAATCCCAATCAGGTTGACGGCCAGAATATCTATCACATCATCCGTATCAAGCATATCGCCGCGTTTGATCATATCCAGCCGGAGACGGTTGACGATCAGATCACCCGGCCCCTTTTCTTCGGCCTCAATCAGGCCGATGATGCGGTCGGCGTCGCGCACGGCGGAAACTTCCGGGGTGGTGATAATTAATACCCTGTCAGCGGGGGCAATGGCATTTTTGAAGCCCTGTTCAATGCCCGCCGGGGAGTCGACCAAAACAAAATCAAATTCATCTCGCAGTTGGTTGGTCAACTCAATCATATCGCCCGGGGTAACGGCCGTTTTATCGCGGGATTGGGCTGCCGGAATCAGGTAAAGCTCGGCCAAACGTTTATCCTTTATCATTGCTTGCCGCAAACGGCAGGTTCCTTCAACCACGTCCACCAGATCGTAAACAATCCGGTTTTCCAGGCCCATCACCACGTCAAGATTACGCAGGCCAATATCGGCGTCAATGGTGACCACTTTTTTGCCCTGCGCCGCCAGGGCCGCGCCTAAATTGGCCGTGGTAGTTGTTTTGCCAACGCCGCCTTTGCCGGAGGTGATGGTAATAACGGTCGCGCTCATAGTCAACCCTCACTTTTTCTGCTGTCTCATTTCCACGGTTCGGCGATGATTTGACCATCCTGAACCGAGGCCATTTCCGGGATGATGTCTTCGTCTGTTTCATTGCCGGGCGAGCGGGTGATGTACTCGCCAATCCGCAGCAAGGCGGGCAATAGCTGCAAGGCGCAGACCACGGCCCTTTCGCCAAGCCCTTCATCGCCCACGCCGGCGTGCACCGCGCCGCGCAGCCGGCCCCAAACAATCACGCTGCCGCCGGCCTTGATCTCGGCTCCCGGGTTCACATCGCCAATAACCACTACGTGCCCCGGATGGTTGATGACTTGCCCGGAACGCAAGGTGCGCTGCACCACAATGGAACTTTCTTCGGCGGCAAGCGGCTCGGGCGTGGCCGGCGTGGGCCGGGGGGCTAAGTCGGTTTCCAGGCCCAGTTGGGTCGCCGCTTGCCGCGTGCCCGGCGAATCGCTTTCCACGGCCCACAGGCTCACATTATGCCGGTTTAAAATTTGCCCCACCGATTCCAATTGCAGGCGGGTCAGTTGGCGCGGGCCAACCCGGAGGGCTACCCGTCCTCCTTTAAAAAAGGAGGCACGTTGGCCCAGATGCCGGTTCAATTCGTCGGTCAGCCCCGGCCACGCGCCTGCGCCAACGGTAATGATCAGGCCGTCGCTTGTGCCTTTGATGGTGATGCGCTCGTTAGACATGGTTATGGCGTAGATTATTCGTTTGATGTTTCTGCCGCTTGCGCCTTGAATTCTACCAGATAACGCAGCCCCTTTGCAACTTCCAGGGGCAAGAGCGGCGCGTTGGGATAATCGGGCAGGCGCAACTGCCAGCTTACGGCAATGGTGGGGTCCAGGGCATTATAATCAAATTGGCCGGTTGGGCCGGAAACAAGCTGGGCCACAACCTCGCCGTTGGCCATCAGATCAATGGTTGCCTCGCTGAAGCCCCGGCCGTTTTCATCCAGCACAAACCCGGATACGCTGGCCTCATTTTGGGGTGCGGTGTCTGTGCCCAACAAGCGAGCCATAAAGATCGTCTCGGGCGGCGGCGCTGTTGCCGGCTCTGCCTCCGGGGCAGAAGAAGATTCTTCTGGCTCTTCTTCCTCCCCCTCATCCTCAATCCCAAAGTAATGCCGCAATATCTTGTTGGCCACCGGCACGGCGACTTTTGAGCCTTCATCGCCGCCGTACACAAAAACCACCGTGGCAATTTCTGGATTGTGGCTGGGCGCGTAAGCCGTAAACCAAGCGTGACTGGTTTTGACTCTCCCCTCACTGTCAAGGCATTGGGGATACTCGTCGCAGAATTCGGCGGTGCCGGTTTTGCCGGACGCCATCACTCCGGGCACGTCAAAATCTTCGTGCGCTGTACCCTGGGGCCATTCTACCACTGCCCGCAGTCCTTGTTGGATTAGCTGAATGAATTGAGGTTCAACCGCAAGCTGGCGGATGACCTCCGGTTCGGTCACTTCAACCACGTTGCCGTCGGCATCCAGAATCTCTTTGACCAAATAGGGCCGGTAAAGCGTACCGCTGTTGGCAATGGCCGCCGTGGCATTGAGCACTTGCAAAGGCGTGGCCAGCACAAAACCCTGGCCAATGCTCATGTTGTAGGTGTCTCCGGTCAGCCAGGTTTCGGCGTAATTCAGGCGTTTCCATTTTTTGTTAGGCACCAGGCCGCCGAGTTCGCCGGGCAAATCAAGGCCGGTGGGCGTGCCCAGGCCAAACATTTCGGCGTATTTGGCCATGCGTTCCAAACCCAGGCCCTCGTATTCGGCCGGCTCGTAGCCGCCGCCCACCTGGTAAAAATAAACGTCGCAAGAGTAGGCCAGCCCGGCCAGCATATTCACTTCGCCGTGGCCGGTGCGCAGCCAGCAGTAAAAAGGCTGGGCCAGGTCGGGGTTATCGGGTTCAAATTTGTTGGGCAGATAAAGTATACCCTCGGCGTAAAAGGTTGTTTCCGGGAAAACGGTTCGTTCCTGCAAGGCCCCGGCGGCCGGGATGATCTTAAAGGTAGAGCCGGGCGGATAAAGGCCGGCAATGGCATGGTTGACCAGCGGAGTCTGCGGGTCTTCGCTCAACAGCGACAACTCCCGCGGCGTAATGCCCCGGGAAAAGATATTATTATCATAACTGGGCAGGGAAACCATGGCCAGGATTTCCCCGGTGCGGGGATCCATGGCAATGGCCACTCCTTGTTTTGAACCCACCTCGTCCATTTTATCCTGAAGGGCTTTGGTGGCGGCTTCTTGAAGCCCCAGGTCAAGGGTGAGGCGCAAATTGTGGCCGGGGCGGGTTTGGATGATCCGGCTGACGGTTCTTACTTTTCGGCCGGTTACGTCAACCTCAATGCTTTCCAGCCCCTTGACGCCATGCAGCCAATCCTCGTATTCGGCTTCCAAGCCGGCCAGGCCAATTTCATCGGTCAGGTCATACCCCTTGATGTCGTACGCATCAAACCGCTCCGCCGGGATGGGGCCGGTATAGCCTAACAGGTGGCTGGCCAGGGGGCCGGCCAAATATTGGCGGGACGGCTCAACTTCAATGAATACGCCGGGCAGGTCAATCCGTTCTTCTTCTATTTTTGAAACCGTGGCCGGGTCAACGTCGGTGGCAATGGTTACTGCCAAAAATGGGGCAAAGACCCGGTTTTGATTGGCCGCGTCCCGAATTCCCAACGGCGCTTTGGCGTATTGGCGGCTGCGCGGGTTAACGATTTGCCGCCGCAGTTGGCGATTATATTGGTGATGGGTGATGGCTTGAAAATAGCCGTTATCGTGGCCAAGCGTTGGCTCAACCTGGGTGGTGATGGGCAAATCCAACAACTCGGCCAGGCGGGCAAATATTTTGGCCTCGGCGGTGGCTTCGTCGGGAAGGTAAGCCGGAATAATGATGACGTTGTAAATGGGCCGATTGCGGACCAGCAGTTCGCCGTTACGGTCGTACATGACGCCGCGGGCCGCCGGCACCTGGATGAGCCGGAAGCGGTTGGCGTCGGCCAGTTCCTCGTATTTCTCGCCCTGCACCACCTGCAAGTTCCATAGTTGCGTGGCCAGAACGGCAAAGGTGAACAAAACCAGCGCCCTAAATATATTGTTACGCGCGCGAATTTGAAACTCGGTCATGAAGATGAATTATACCTTAGAAGTAAAAATTTAGAAATATGCAACAACAGTTGCCTAAAATGAAAGCTGCCGGGGCGTCAAAAAACGATTGAGGAGATACAAGAGGGGAAAGGCCAGCATCATCACCATGGTATTAAAAATGGAAACAGGCAGGAGTTTACTGAAAAAAGCAACGTCCCACATAATGTGTCGCCCTAACAGGGTTAAAAAAAGCAAGGCCAGGCCGTTGAAGAGCAAACTCAAGGGGAAGGTGAGGCCCAGGGGCAATACAATGCTGCTGCCAAAAAGCCGTCCGTGGAACAGGTTGGTTACCAGAGCGACCAGGAGCATAGTTAAAGTAAACAGGCCAAAGGGCGCTCCAGAGAGAAAGTCTAAACTCAGCCCACCGATTAAAGCCCAGAAAAATCCCTCTTCCAGGCCGCGCAGGGTGATCCAACCAATAACCAGCACAAATACCAAATCGGGGTGAACACCGCTAATTTTGAGGTAGGGGGCTAGCGTGGTTTGAGCTAGAGCGGCGCTGATCAAAATGACAAAGGGGATCAGGGTAGACATGCTTATGGGCCTGCTTCTTGCGCTTCGATGATCTCCGCCTCAAAATCCACCGGCTCAAACGAGGTGATAACGAGCATGGTTTCTAACTTGCCAAAGTCAACGGTAGGGCGGATACGGGCCGATTGAAACATGTCCTGATCGCGCTGAAGCACTTCGGTAACCTGGCCGATGACCAGTTTATCAGGGAAGTGGCCGCCCAGGCCGGAGGTCAACACAATGTCGCCCTGGTTGACGGTTTCGTTTTGAGGAATGCGTTCCATCAGCAGGGTGCCATCAATATTGCCCCGCACCAGACCGGTGGCACGACTATTTTGAATGATGGCATTGACCGCGCTGGCCGGATCAATGAGCATCAATACCTGGGCCGAGTTAGGACCGACGGCCGTTACCCGCCCCACCAAGCCCCGCTCCGTGATGACCGGCATGTTTCTGGCAATCCCGTCGCGGACGCCAATATCCACGTAAACAAAATAAAGCAGATTGGTAGGATCAACGCCAATACTGTGCCCCTTAACGGTGGTGGGTTGGTAACTGAATTGGGGATTGGTGCGGGTGTAGTTGAGCAGTTGGCGGAGTAGTTCATTCTCGCGCTCTACTTCTCGGAGCCGGACATTCTCCACCATCAATTTATCGGTGAGGGTTTCTAGCTCTGCATTGCGAGCTTGCAGGGCTTGAATGTTTTCGGTTTGTTCAACCGAGCGGTTGATTTCTTGGCCGGTGGAGGTTATTGTTTGCTGGAGAGGGACCAGAACGGTTTGCACATAAGCCCGTACGGGCTGCATGTAGCCTAATCGGTCCAGGGCAAACCCCAGCAAGAGTAACGCCAGAATAATGCCAAAATAAAGCCGCTTGTTTCTTGTGGCCATCATGGCTCACTGCTAAAAGCGATGGTTGGTGCTGCCGCGCTGGAGGGAAGTGAGCACTTTGGCAAACTTATCGTAACTTTCCAAAACCTGGCCCGCCCCGCGCGCCACGCAGGTCAAGGGATCGTCGGCGATGTAAACCCGCATTCTGGTTTCTTCGGAAAGGCGTTCGGCCAAACCTTGCAGCAGCCCGCCGCCGCCGGCCAGGGCAATGCCGCCCTCCATCAGGTCAGCAATCAACTCGGGCGGCGTCTCATCAAGCGTATCTCGAATAGCATCCACAATCACCGCTACCGCATCGTTGAGCGATTCTCTGATTTCAATGCTGGACACTTCAACGGATTCGGGCAGGCCGGTAATCAAGTTTCTGCCCCGCAGGGCAATGGTTTGTTCCTCCGGCAGGGGATAAGCCGAACCAATGGTGATTTTGGCGCGTTCGGCCATACGCTGACCAATCAACAAATTGTATTTTTGGCGCGCGTAATTGATAATGGCCTCGTCCATTTCATCACCGGCCACCCGGATAGAACGGCTGACCACAATGCCGCCCAGGGAAAATACCGCCACTTCGGTGGTGCCGCCGCCAATGTCAATGATCATGCTGCCCAGCGGTTCGGTAATGGGCAGGCCCACGCCAATGGCTGCCGCTACGGGTTCTTCAATGATCATGGCGTCGCGGGCGCGGGCGTTGCGGGCGGCGTCGTACACCGCTCTTTTTTCAACTTCGGTTACGCCGCTGGGGATACCGACTACCACGCGGGGGGCGTAAAAGGGGGTGGGGATAAGGGTTTGCTCGTGCACCTTTTTGATAAAATAGCGCAGCATCGCCTCGGTAATTTCAAACTCCGAAATGACGCCATCGCGCAGGGGCCGCACCGCCACAATGTTAGCCGGGGTGCGACCAACCATCTCTTTGGCATCAACGCCAATGGCCAGGGGTTTTTTGGATCGTTTGTCAATGGCCACCACGGAAGGCTCATTGATCACAATGCCTTTTCCTCTGACATATACCAACGTATTGGCCGTTCCCAGGTCAATGCCAACGTCAACAGAAAAAAGCCCAAATAATGCGTCTAAAGGGCCTGCCACGTAAAAGATCTCCTTCCAACATAATAATAGACAGGCTCACAACGCACCGCATCGCCTGCCTATCTTGATTGAATTATACCACAATCACTGCGTTGCACAAACAAATAGCGTGGTCAAGATTAGTAAAAATGGGCCGTTGACAGATAACGGGGAATGTACTATTATCAGGGCGTAGGATATGTTAAAAAATCTACTGGCCGACATGCCGTACAGATAACCCCATCGATTATGAGTCAAAGCATTAAGTGTAATATTTGCGGGTTTGAAAACCCAACCATACATCTCTATTGCGGCCGTTGTGGCAATGGCCTGGTCATGGGACGGGAGGCCAGGGAAGACACTTCCATCATTAATGCCACTATTGAGGGTGAGCGCAAGCAAGTAACCATCATCTTTGCCGATATTTCCGGGTTTACCGCGCTCAACGATGCGGCCAAAAGCCCCGCCGAAGTTGAACAGGTGGTGCGGCTCATCAACTTGTGTTTGCAAGAACTCAGTGAAGCCATCTACGAATTTGACGGCTATATTGACAAATATATTGGCGACGCCATTATGGCCGTGTTTGGCGCTCCTCGCGCCCACGAGGATGACCCGGAACGGGCACTGCGGGCCGCCTTGAGCATGCAGGAACGCCTTGACGATTTCAACCAGTCTCCGCCTATGCCGCTGCCCGAACCGCTGGGCATGCATATTGGTATTAACACCGGCACGGTGATTGCGGGCATGGTTGGCACCGACCGCAAACGTTCTTATACGGTGATGGGCGATGCCGTAAATGTGGCCTCTCGCTTGGAAAGCGTTTCTGAGCGTGGCGAATTCCTGGTCAGTGAAACCACTTACAATCTCACCCGCCACCTGTTTATGTTTGAACAACAGGAGCCGGTTACGGTTAAAGGCAAACGCGAACCGCTCAAGATTTACCAGTTATTGGGCGTTGGCGGCTCCCGCCCCAAACCACCCGAAGCGCCTATTATTGGCCGCGAGTATGAACTGGAAACCCTGGTGGCTGAATACAAAAAATTGTCCACCAACCAGGGCGGCGGCATTGTGGTGGTCACCGGCGATGCTGGCCTGGGGAAATCACGCCTCATCTCCGAATTTCAAAAACAGGTGGATGAAGAACAGGTCAATGGTCTTAGCCCGTTGTGGCTTTTTGGGCGCGGCCTCTCTTACCGGCAGTCTTTCAAAAACCGTCTTTTTGTTGACATTCTCTACAGTTATTTGGATCTTCCCGAAAACCCCGACGATACCCTGGTTAAGCTGCGCCTGGAGGAGATGGGCGAAAAATTATTTGGCCGGCGTAAAGACGAATTTACGCCCTACCTGGCCACTATGCTGGGTATTAGCCTGGACGAGGAACTGGCCGCTAACCTGCCGCTCAACGACCCGCAGGTTTTACAGCAGCGCACCTTCCTGGCCATGGGCCAGTGGGTTGAGGCGCTGGTCTCCCAACAGCCGGTGCTGATGGTTTTTGAAGACCTGCATTGGGCCGACCCAAGTTCGGTAGACCTGATCCAGTTTTTATCAACCCTGACCGTCTATAACTCTATCTTGATGATTTGTGTCAGTCGCCCCGAAAGAGAAGCTGCTTTTTGGCAGGTCAAAACTCGCATTGCCCAGGATTATCCCGACCGTTTTATTGAACTCCCCCTCTGGCCGCTCACCGACGCGGAAAGTCGCCGGGTTATCAAATATCTGCTAAAAATTGACCAGATGCCTGAAACGCTGGAGCACCTGCTGCTCAGCCGCGCCGAAGGCAACCCCCTCTTTTTGGAAGAAGTGTTGCGCAGCCTGATTGAAGAAGGGGCCATTGAACACGCCGATGGTCACTGGAAAATTGCGCGTTCCATCACCGAAGTTGATATTCCCCACACCCTGCAAGGCGTGCTCACCGCTCGTATTGACCGCCTGGAGGAGGAAGTCAAACGGGTTTTGCAGGTGGCGGCAGTGATTGGCCGCTACTTTTCCCGCTCGGTGCTGGCCCCCATTATCAATGAACCCGACGTTCTGGAAAAGGCGTTGAACCAATTGGAAGCAGCCGATTTGATTGAAGTCCGCACCCGCGACCCCGAACCGGAATACATGTTCAAGCATGTGCTGACTCATGAAACAGCCTACAACAGCTTGCTGCACGAACAGCGGAAGGTGATGCACAAACAAATTGCCGATTATATGGCCTTTAATCTCTTCTGGATGTTGGGCGAGGAGTACGCGCCCATTGTGGCCGAGCACTATTACAAAAGTGAAACCTGGCCCAGGGCCATGCGCTACCTGCACCGCGCTGCCGAAGCCGCCGTGCAATCTTTTGCCAACCAGGAAGCGGTTGAATTTTATAGCCGCGCTCTGGAAGTGTCTAAACTCATCGCCCCGGAAGAACTGGATCAGGCCACCCTGCTGGCCCTTTACCAGGGCCGGGCCAACATTCTCACCCGCCTGGGTGAACCCCAAAAAGCAATTGCCGATTATGAAACAATTTTGGACAAGGCCCAAGAACTCAATGATGACCTGGCCGAAATGCGGGCGCTCAATGGCTTGGGGTCGCTTCACGCCAGCCATTATGATTCATCGCTGGCGCTGAGTTTTTTGGAAGACGCGCTGTCTGTGGCCCGGCGGATTGGCGAAAAAGAGGGTATTGCCGATACCTTGAATCAATTAGGCAACTTCCATTACCACATGGGCCAATTGAAAGAGGCCACCGAATGTTACCGCGAGGCCAGCGAAATCAGCATTGCCCTGAAAGATGAGGCGCGCCGGATCGAGGCGGAAGATGGTTTGGCCAGAATAATGTTGGAGCAGGGTGAAATTGCAGCCAGCCTGGAACGTTATCAGGAAGAAATCATTAAAACGCGGCGTCGTTTGGGATACCGCACCGGCTTGATGACTTCCCTGACTTCGATCCTGATGGCCCAAACCTTCACGGCCGATTACAAAAATGCCAACCAAACCGCCGAAGAAGCGCTTGAACTGCACCAGGGGTCGGGCGACTTGTACCAGGTTTCTTTTATTAAATACTATCGGGCATTTGGCCTGCTGCACGAGGGCGAATTGGGCGCAGCCGGCGAAAACTTAAAAGAGGGCCTGCGGCTGGCCCACCAACAAAGGCAAAAATCTGCCCAGGTTTTGGGGATGGCCTGGCTGAGCTATTATTATTTGAATTTGGGCCTCAATAATGATGGCCTGCAACAAGCGGAACAAAGCACGCATATTGCCCGGGAGCTTGGCTCTCCTTTCTACTTGATGCGGGCGCAATCCATGTTGGGCGCGGCCTATCGCCACGTGCAGCGTCTGGATGAGGCCATCCAGGAGTTGGAAGGTGTTCGGGCGGTGGCGCGGAGAATGGGCCTGGCGCTTGATGAAGTAATGATCCTCTATCAATTGACCCGGGCTTACATAGAGGCCAATCAATGGGATCAAGCCACCGAGACTACCCGAAACCTGTTAGTATTGGCCTCGGCCAGTGATATGAAAGAGTTTCTCATCCGGGGGCAATGGTTGCAGTCAATCATTGATATTCGTCATCAGCGTTACAATCCGGCCCTGGAGATATTACTTAAAGCTTCGGAAACGGCTGAAAAAATTGATAGTCGCCTGAGCCAATATTTGATCCAGACCCAAAAGGCGTATGTGTATCGTATGACGGGCAATAGCCCTGCCTCAAGAGACGCCGTTGCTTACGCCCAAAAACTCCAAAAAAGATTGGCCGATAGTTTGCAAGACGAAACCTTGCAACAAGTTTTTTTGAATAATTATCACGCTCGCCACCTGGAAGAAACCGACCGGGCTTTTGCCGAAAGTCAGGCCAACTTATAACATCGCGCTGGAGATGATGTCTGGTGACTGCTTCCCTGGCCGAAAAAATAGCCCAATTTTGCCAAAAAAACGACCTCCTGGGCCAAAAAGATAAAATTGTTATTGGCGTATCCGGCGGCCCCGACTCGTTATGCCTGTTTCACCTGCTGCAAAACCTATCGTCTGCTTTAAAATTAACCCTCACTATTGCCCATCTTAATCACCAACTCCGCGCCAACCAGTCCCAAGCCGACGAAGAATTTGTGCGAGAAATAGCCGCCCGCTGGCAATTGCCCATTTTTGTGGAAACTTGCCCTGTGGCCCATTTGGCGGCCCAACGCCACCAGTCCATTGAGGAAGCGGCGCGGCAGGCGCGGTATGCTTTTTTATGGAGGGTGGCCGAACGGGTAGGGGCCAATAAAATTGCGGTGGGGCACAATGCCGACGACCAGGTGGAAACCGTGCTCATGCATTTTTTGCGAGGCGCCGGTCTGCCCGGGCTGCGGGGCATGTTACCGGCGATGGACATATCCGGCTTGCGCCTGCCCGGCGGCGACATTCCAGATAAACCATCTTTGCCCGCGCCCGTGCTGATCCGGCCCTTATTGGAAACGACGCGGGGAGAGGTTGAAGCTTATTGCCACGCGCACAATCTCTTGCCGCGCCGGGACCTTTCAAATCAGGATACAACCTTCTTTCGCAATCGCCTGCGGCATGAACTCATTCCTTTATTGGAGGCTTATAATCCCAATATCCGCGCCGTGCTTCAGCGGACGGCCAAAGTGGTGGCGGCTGAGGTTGAGTTTTTGCAGGCGCACGTTGAGGAAGCCTGGCAACATATTATTAAAAGCGGCTCACTTGATCCGGTAGAGACCGGAAAAATTGAGATAGATTTAGCCAATTGGTTGGCCTTACCCCTGGCCCTAAAACGGGCCACTTTGCGCCGGGCGGTTCAAATTCTGCGTCGGGGGTTGCGCAATATAAATTTTGAGCATATTGAAACCGCTCTGGTCATTGTTGAAGCAGGCCAAACCGGGGCAAAAGCTACCTTGCCCCAGGGACTGATGCTAACGGTTGGCGCTCATAGCTTTACCGTTGCTGACACAAACAGACCCTCTTCTCTTTTTTTTGACCAACCTTATCTGGCCCGGAATGAAGTATTTCCTTTACAAATACCCGGCGTTACCCGTTTAACCTTGAGCAATTGGCAATTAAAGGCTGAATTGTTGGTTGGTGAAAAGATCAATTTTCAGCGTATTCACCAGAGCGGGCCGTGGGAGGCTTATCTGGACGCCGATGTAGTGAGCCGGCAGCCCGTTTTGCGCCCTCGCCGGCCCGGTGACATTTTCTGCCCGCTGGGTTTGGGAGGAAGTCATCAAAAACTCAATGAATTTATGATCAATGAGAAAATCCCCGCCGACCGGCGCGACTATATCCCGTTATTGGTTGCCAATAACCAGATTCTTTGGGTCTGTGGTTACCGCCCCGACGAACGGGCGCGGGTGCAGGCTGCCACGCCGCGTGTTTTGTACCTAAAATTTGAGCCGGTTTGAGGCACCTGCACTTGAGCTTTTGTCGCGTTCCCAGGCTGATTTGGTTTGGGAACGAAACAACTTGAGCTTTGGACAAAAATTACATCCTGGATTGGCTAGACACGCCAGGTTAGAGTATAATGAATAACTTCAAGGTCAGGCTATGCTTGGAGGAAGTATCATTAAATAATGAGCATGCATATTCTGCTTATTGAAAACAATAATTTGAATCAGGCCGAGTCTTTGGTTTCAGTGTTGGAAAACCAAGCTTGCCAGATAGTTGTGGCGCATACCCCTGAAACGGCAGCCAAAAAGGTGGACACCCTATGGCCAAATCTCATTGTTTTCAATCCGACCAATTGTCGCCAAAGACTTTCCAGCTTTCAAAATGCCATAGATAAAGTTAACCTGAATATCCCCTACATTATTGTCGGTGATGAAGACCAGGCGTTTACCAAAACAACCGTTGCCTCAATTTTTGTTGCGCCCGGCAATCCTGATCAATTGGCCAGGGGAATTGAAAAAGCCGCTGCCGGGCAAAAGGACCGTTTTATTCGTTTTCCCAAACTTATTGTTGATTGTCAGCGGCGACAGATTCTGTGTGACAACAAGAGACATCACCTGACCCCCAAAGAACTTAAGCTGCTGCATTTGTTGATTGAATATCAGAACCAGGATTTAAGCCGTAAAACGATCATGAAAGAAGTGTGGGAAACAGATTATATGGGCGACACGCGCACCCTTGATGTTCATATTCGTTGGCTGCGGGAGAAGATTGAAGAAAATCCCAGCCGTCCCCAATATCTGGTGACCATTCGCGGGATTGGGTATCGCCTTATTGTGCATCCTGAATAAGAACAGATTTTCACGGTTTGGTAAAAGAAGCACCGTTGCCGGTGCTTTTTCTTTAAGTACACCATTTTTGGAGACCCCGGTGAAGAAAAATCCTTATTTTCTATGGCCGGCGATTGTCATTTTGCTCTTGCCGGCCTGCCAGGCTACCCCCTCTACAACGCCTGTTTCGGTCCGGCCCGATCCCACCTCAACGCCTGCGGCCAGCCCTGGCCCCAATTATCTACCCACCCCTACCTCTATTGTATCGGACCAGGTGGTTGTTGATAGCTACACCCATCCTACCGGCCAATTTAGCATAGATTATCCGGCGAACTGGCAATTTTCCGAACGGCCGGATGGCGTAGTTTTTGTAGAGCCAGGCGATCAAGGCGGGTATAGTGTATTCTTTACCGACGTGGGACAAAGTTATTCTGCCTCAGAACTCAAACAGTATCTGGTGACGTTTGTGGCCGAGAATTTTATTAATAAAGGATCGGGCTTTTCGGTGATTGGCCAGGAAAAAGAGGTGAACGATACGCCCCAGGCGCAATTTACCACGCTTGATCCCAAATTAGGACAAATGGTCAATGAAGTTCAGGTATTGCAGGCCGATACAATTGTTTTTGTGGTTTTGATCAGCACTACTCAGGAGCAGTGGGAGATTTCTGAAGTTAAGTTACAAAGCCTGGCCAAGTCCTTGATCCCTCTCGATACAACGCCGCCGGTAGATGCCTCTCCCACTGAAGAGCCGCCGGTCTGGATTTTGGTGGGGCCGGCCAGCAATCAATTTGCCTTTTTTTACCCCAGCGATTGGCAAATTTTGCGCCAGGAAGAAAACGAGGTGGCGGTGGCCATGCCCAACAGCGAGATTGTTTTTGAAGCCGGCGTTTTTGCCTGGCCCGGCGCTGATGATGACCCCGCAGCGGCGGAAAAGGCGGTTCAGGCTTATTTGACCAATATTTCAAAAAAATATACAGATGTTGAAAGTTTACCGCCTGCTGAATTTCCGCTGGATACCATTACCGCCGGGGCCACAATTGATTTTCTTTACACCACTCAGAAAGATACGGCGATGGCCGGTTCGGTAATTACGGCGGCCAGTGAGGGTAAAATGTATCGGATAGTATTTACCGCCCCGGCTCAATTTTATGAATTCGCCCTACAATGGTTTAACCCAATGTATAAAAGTTTTAAAATCCTCTCGCCCGAAGAATTGATTCGGGAATAAGCTTTTTAAGCCTAACCCGGATAAACCGGAATTAGAAATGAGAAGTGAGAGGTTTGGGATGAATGTCGAGAAACCGTCTCCTTCTAACCTCTAATTTCTACCGTCGTCAAACTTCTTACCGTTAAGGAACTAATTCGAGCTTTTCCCCTTCAAGTCGTCCTTAATAACAGACCAGTGGCCGGTGGGGTCGCGTTGGAGGGTTAATTCTCGTTCCTCGTAGCCTGCGCCGTTGCCCCGGAAAACTGTAACCGTGGCCATGCTGCGGTCATCATTGTAGGCAATGTTTTGCAGGTAAAGATAAGTTTTTTCAGGCGGGCGCAGGGCAAAGAATTCTTTTGCCCCCAGCCGGTAGAGCCAGACCGTTCGCCCGCCATTCTCCGCTTGCCCCTCAAACCTGAGACGCGGCTCGTCGCGCTCAAAATCAAGCACCAGGTCGTCGGTTGGGCCGCGTGTCTCTCGCTCGTATTGATAAACTGCTAATCTTACCTCATTATTTGTTTCATACCGGGCGTTGACAAAACCACAAGCCAGAGCGGGTAACATCAGAATAAGCAGGAGACCCCCCATCCGAAAACATGAGTTAAGCAGCCTCTTGGGCCAGCTATGTAATCCGCAAAAGTAATATTTATGATTCATAACGTTTGGCCTCATTCCACAGGGTTTGCATTTCTGTCGGTGATAGATCGGGCAGGTTTTTATCTTTTTCGGCGGCCAGGGCTTCCATTTTTTTAAACCGGCGGGTGAAACGGGCGTTCGTGCCGCGCAGGGCGCTCTCGGGGTCAATGTTCCGCCAGCGGGCCAGGTTGACCAGGCTGAACAGCAAATCGCCAATTTCTGCCTCAAGGTGAATGGGGTTGTTGGCTTCCGTAACTTCCCTGGCTTCCTCAATGAGATGCTCCAGCACGCCTTCAATGTTGGGCCACTCAAAACCGGCCCGCACCGCCCGTTTGGAAATGGAAAGGGCCTGGGTCAGGGCCGGCAAGGCGGGGGGAACGCCGTCCAAAGCGGAAGGGGCTTGAGCCGGCTGGCCTTTGGCATTTTTTTCGGCCTGTTTGATGGCTTCCCAATTGACGGCCACCTCCTCCGCCCCCTTCACCACCACCCGGCCAAAAACATGCGGATGGCGTCGCACCAATTTGCAATTAATGTGGTCAATCACCGTCCCCATTTTGAACTCGCCTGTGTCGGTGGCAATTTGAGTATGCAGCATAATCTGCAAAAGCAGATCGCCCAATTCTTCGGCCAGGGCCATTGGCTCGTTCGCGTCCAGCGTTTCCAAAACTTCGTAGGTTTCTTCCAGCAAAAAGGGGCGCAGGCTTTGGTGTGTTTGTTTTTGATCCCAGGGACACCCCTCCTCTGGGGCGCGGAGATGGGCAACGGTCTCTTGTAAAGTGGTGAAACTGGCGTTGGCCGCGTCGGCCGGCAGGTAGAGAATAGTTTGGCCGTCAAATGGAATGTGCCGCTCCAATTCGGCCAGGGGCAGGGATCTTGTGTGGAGATAATTCTGCTCTTGGGGTTTGTCAGACGCGGACAAGGCCGAGGAGTTGTTTTTGACCAACTCCAGGGGTTGTTTCTGCCCGGCCTGGGCGCCTGTGAATTGGATCAGAGTGACGACCAGATCGTCAGGATAAACATTCAGCAGCGTCTGCTTAACTTTTACTGCCAGGCTGGGCCGGTGCAAGCGCATGATCAAGGCCGGGTGGTCAGGAGCCAGGGGCGGATGGTGTAACCGGGCCACTTCTGCTGCCTCAACAATCTGTAAGCGGCCCGGCAACTTCAAAACGGCGCGAGCAGCGTCGAGTAAACTCAAGCCGGGGACAACGGTCACGGGGATTTGCTTGGTTTTGGCCAGAGCGAGGATATGGGGTACGCTTGGCTCGTCTATCTCTGGGTGGCCGGGCACAGCGTAAACAACTGCTCCGTCACGCTGCCCTTGCCGCACAATTTCGGCGGCAATTTGATTGAGGGTTTGATCAAAATCCTTTTCTCCGAATAGGTCATCAAAACTGTGAGTTTGGGCCGTGATGTTGGCCAGGCTGGGATGATGGCTGGTGCGTAGGTAAATTTTATCGGCCTGATGTAAAATGGTCGCAGCGGCCTGGGTCCAATGCTGGCTGTCACCAGGCCCTAATCCAACAATGATAATACCAGCGGGCATGTTCTTCTCCGTTATGAGTTAATGCTGGGCATTATACTCGTCCCTGTCTCTTTTGAAAAGGTCTGGTTAATGGAGAAAATGGCGTTGACTTTTGGTTGTTTAGCTTTTATAATGAAAATATTGTTGTGTACTCATCAGCCTAGCCAAAGGAGAGCAAGCCCATCATGCGAAAAACAATGTATTTTGTGATTTTTTTGGTAGTGGCCACAATGCTGGCCTGTGGCTTTAACGTAAGTACGGCCAATATTTCCGAGGCCAAAATGACCAAAGACGCTGACGGCCAGCAGGCTACCAGCGTTTTTGCTCAAGACGATGCCTTTTATGCGGTAGTGAAGGTGGCCAACGCCCCCGACGATACCAAAGTCAAAGCCATCTGGATCGCTGTTGCAGCCGACGGCGTGGACCCCAATTTTGTGATTGGCGAGAAGGAACTTGAGGGCGGCGGTACCCTTACCTTCAGTTTGAGCAATGCCGAAGACCAGCTTTGGCCGGCGGGTAAGTACAAGGTGGACCTGTACCTTAATGACGAATTGGACCGGTCGTTGGAGTTCAACGTGGAAGGGGAGGCCGTAGCCGAAGAACCTACGCCTGAGCCAACCGACACCCCGGAACCAACGCCTACCCCCGAGCCAACCGACACCCCCGAACCGGCTGCCACTCCAACCAAACCGGCCATAGGTGAAAGTAGCGACTCCGTTGGTGATACCATAGCCAAGTCAACCGAAACGCCTGCCGAAGAAGCGGAACCACTGCCTTTTCAGGAAGAGCCTTATGTCCATCCGTCCGGCGCTTTTACGTTTGGCCTCCCCGAGGGGTGGGAAGTTAGCTCAGAAGACGATACGGGCGTTACGGTGCGCAGCGTTGACACCATTGCTAACTTCAGCTCAATGTTCATGGATGCCGGCCGCACGCTTGATCAAGCGGAGATGGAGGAATTCAGCGAGCAGTTGGTGGAAGCCTTCACCGGCGGTGAAGCTTACGAGGTTTTGGCCTCAGACCAGGACGAAGGCAATGTCTACGTTCAGGTTGCTTTTGAGTTAGTGGGCGTAGACGTTATTGCCGATTTCTTTTTTGTCCAGCAAGATACGGTGCTGTATGTTTTAAACTTTATTGCCACTGACTACGAGGCGATGCAGCCCACCTGGTTTGCCTTGATTGATACTTATGACACCGATGTGGCCGCAGCCAAAGCCGCTGCGCCTGCCTCGTCTCCGGCGCCGGCTGACACGCCGACGCCGGTTCCGCTTCCGCCCACCCCAACGGAACCACCTCCACCTTCAGGCCCCTCTATTCCAGCCGGTAAAGGTGCCTTGATTATGCTTAACTGCCGGGGCGACGTGATTAATGTAGATGTAATTCCAGCCGGTATTTTCCAAGAACTTGGTCCAAAGACAGGCGAGGATTGTAAAGCAGGTGATCCTCTCTTCTTAGATCCCGGTGAGTATATTCTTAAGGCCTCTATTGCCGGTGTCCCTTCCAAGGGTGAAGCCACAATCAATATCCTGGAGGGTCAAGTTTTGACCTTTACTTGGCAGTAGCTTGGATGAATGTATTGATTTTGCCAGGAAAGGGGCGACTCAAGTTTGAGTCGCCCCTTTTATTATGCCGCTCATCTGTCAATTGGCAGATTCTCCTATTTGCCAGCCTCTGGTAGAAATGGTATAATCGCGCCTTGTTATAATTGGTACAATTTGCGCCATTTGTTGGGCGTTTAGTTTTGGTAGCATAGCGCCTTGTCCGGCCCAATTGGTAAGGCGTTGGGTGAGATAGGAGAAAAGTATAATGAGTGACCAAGAGATGATTTTAACAGAGGAGACAACTGACGCCACGGCTGTATCCTCTGCAGCCTCTGTTGATCCTGAGGTGGTAACAGAAGTTGAAGAAACAGGACAAGAGGCGGCTCCTGCGGCGGCAGTAGAGGCAACAGCCGCACCATCAACTGAACAGACAACTACTGAGTTGCTGACGATTGACACGTTGCGCATAGGCCAACGCCTGGTAGGCACGGTCAAAAACATTACCGATTTTGGAGCTTTTGTTGACGTTGGGATTCCCCAAGATGGCCTCGTTCACATTTCCAAACTGGCCAAGTGGAAAGTGGAGAAGGTGACCGATGTCGTTAGCCAGGGCCAAGAGGTGGAAGTGTGGGTTAAAAAAGTGGATAAAAAACGGGGTCGTCTTAGCCTGACCATGATTAAGCCCGTTTCCCTTAGATTGCGAGACATAAAAGAAGGCGACCAATTAGAGGGTAGAGTGGCCCGGCTTGAACCTTACGGCGCGTTTATTGATATTGGCAGTGAACGGGAAGGCTTGGTGCATATTTCTCAGATTAGCCACGACTACATTAAACATCCTGAAGAAGTATTGGCCGTTGACAACCAAGTAACCGTCCAGGTTTTAAAGGTGGACCGCAAAAAACGACAGGTTGACCTGTCCATTAAGGCCCTCTTGGCGCCTCCGCCAGAAAAAATAAAAGAGCCGGAGCCGGTGGTTGAAGTGGTAGAGGAAGTGCCAGCCGAAGCAGCGGACGAACCCTCGCTCACGGCAATGGCTATTGCTTACACGGCCTTACAAGATAAGCAACGATCCACCAAAGAGGAAGGCAAAAAAACGGCTGTCAAAAGCAAACAGCCGCAAAGTGAAATGGATGAAATTATCTCGCGCACCCTGGCCAATCGCGGGTAGTAGGCCTATCAGCCAATCATCTCAAAGCCGATCAACCGGATCGGCTTTTTGATTTTTGGAGGGTCATTTGCCTGGGGGCAGGGTAGCCAGCGCGCGTTCAAACTTACTTTGCGCATCGGCTGCTAAGGGCCAGCGCGCTTGCAGCATTTTGGTAAAGCGGGCCAAATTGGCTTCTGTGCCGGCCTCAATGAGTTCCGCTTCCAACCCCAGGTAATCAAGGGCCGCCTGGGGCAACGACACCTTATCCAAACTTAGCTCGATGACGAGTTGCTGTTGGCAATAGACGTGAAATTTGTGTCGTACTTGATACAGGGTAAACAGCGTTTGCAGGGGGGCGTCGCCGATAATGCCCCAGACCAAACTTTTAGCCTCACCCTCAGCCCAGCACCGGGGTTGATCGGTGTCCACTTCCATCTCTATTTCCTGCCGGCGATGAAGCTCACCCCTGGCCCTTGCCAGCGATTTTAAACTCAAAAGCTGCCGGCCTTTTGCCTCCCTGATCCGGCAGGTAAAACCGGCCTGGTAGATTCGTTTATCCGCCGTGTCCAGATAACGATCAACAACCTCCTTGACCCCAATAGGGTTTATTGAGAAATCACCCAGTTTGTTTAATTGCTGGAGCGCCGCAAAGGTGGCCCAATCAGGAATAATGAATTTTGCTTCTGTTTCTATATTTTTGGTAGCCATGCTGGCATTATAACATAGTTCTACGGCTTGCCATATTCTTTTGGAACGTGCGTAAGTCCTATTTAAAATACTCGGGCGTATTTTCTTTTTGAACCGGAAAAAGTACAATTTTGACATACGTTTTAGTTTACAATGAAAGGAAGCAAAAATGAAAGTGGCTATGTTCAGCACCAAAGGTTACGACCGGCGCTCATTTGAAGAAGTGAACCATAAATTTGGTCACGAACTGACCTTTTTTGAGCCGCGTTTAACGCCCGATACCGCCTCGTTGGCCGAAGGGCATCAGGCGGTCTGCGTATTTGTCAATGACGAGGTGAATGAGGCCGCCGTTCAAAAATTGGCCGCCGGTGGGGTCAAAGTTATTGCCACCCGCAGCGCGGGCTACAATCACATTGACCTGGAAGCGGCCGAAGCGTTAGACATTTGTGTGGTGCGCGTGCCGGCCTACTCGCCCAGCGCGGTGTCCGAGTTTACCATAGGTTTGATTCTAACCCTGGGCCGCCAGATCCACCGGGCCTATAATCGCGTCCGCGATAATAATTTTGAATTGGAAGGCTTGCGCGGGTTTGAACTACGTGAAAAAACCGTGGGCGTTTTTGGCACGGGCAGAATTGGCGCGGCTGTTATCAAAAACCTGAGCGGCTTTGGCTGCCGGATTTTGGCCTACGATGTTTATCAAAACTCGGAGGTGGAGAATTTGGCCGAATACGTGGACGACCCCCTGGACATGATCAGGCAGGCCGATATTCTCACCTTCCACATGCCCCTCACCCCGGATACCTACCACATCATTAACGCCGAAACAATGCAATATCTTAAAGATGGGGTGTTCATTGTCAATACCAGCCGCGGCGCTTTGCTGGATACCAAAGCCGTGATCGAGGGGTTAAAATCCGGCAAAATCGGCTATCTGGCCATTGACGTTTACGAAGTTGAAAGCGACTTGTTCTTCCGCGACCTGTCTAACGAAATTGTCACCGACGATGTGTTTGCCCGCTTGTTGACCTTCCCCAACGTGTTGGTCACGGGCCACCAGGCTTTTTTAACCGACCGGGCGCTCTACAATATTGCCCAAACCACCTTAAACAACATCACCGAATTTGAGCAAAACTGCGAGTGTAAAAATACCATTACTATGGACAAAGTCAGGGGTTGATGGGGAAGCATAGGCTCAAGCTATGGCCTTTTTGTGACTTGCCAAGTCCCTTGATATTATGTATACTTATTATGTCTAATTGGTTTGACCTGCTCACCGTGAGACAAATTAATGAAACACCCGGCGCGCGCAAGAGAAAAACCCCAACCATTTTTAGGGCCTCGCTTCTTTGGGCCAAGGCCGCTGTTCTTTATTTTGTCTGCCGCCTGTCTGCTCCTGGTGCTGGGTTTGCTGGCCACTCCGGCTCAACCGGCCCGGGCTAATCGGGCTTTACCCACAGATTTATCTTACAATACAGAGACCACCTGGCTGCTGCCCGGTTTGCCGGATTTGAGCGCCACCGCCGGTTACATTCCCCATAACTTCTCGCACGGCGAAGCCATTTTCCAAATTGGCAACGAAGTTATTCACGGCTTTCGTCCGGGTAAGGTTTACCCCGAAATGTACGTGCGGGACATTGCCTGGGGCATGGAAACGGCCCAATACTACTATCCCGACGCCTACCTGCGCGAACCGATTGAAGCCTACCTGCGCCGGCAATACACGGCCAACAGCCGCAGCCTCGACGGCGATTTTGGCGTTGTGGCCGGGGCCGGCGCCATTGGCGGCATCATTACCCCGGATGGCCGCAGTAACAAACAAACCATCACCACCGACGAAGAAACCAGCCTGATCCACGCCGCTTATCTTTATTACAACCTGGCCTACAACACCGGCTGGCTGCAAAGCAATATCAACGGCTTGCCCATCATTGAACGCCTTAACCTGGCCGCTGATTGGGTCTATGCCCGCCGCCTTGACCCTGACTTACAGTTGCTCTGGCGAGGCCATACCACCGATTGGGGAGATGTCAAAGTTGAAAAAGGCCCCGGCTATACCGATTACAACCCCGCCCAGGACCATCTTACCGCCTCTATTTATGATCAAGCCCTGGCCTATATGGCCCTGATTGAACTGGCTAAAATGAACGCCGCCGCAGGCAATACCGCTCGCGCCGACCAGTGGCAGAACAGGGCTGAAGTTTTGAAAGAAAAAACCAATGTTTTGCTCTGGCAGGCTGATAAAGGCTTTTATCTGACCCACGCTCACGTTACCCCCCTGGAGCATAATTTTGATGAGTCGGGCATGATTAGTATTTCTAACGCCCTGGCCGTTTATGCCGGCCTAACCGACTTCCGCCAAAACAAAGCCATTTTTGACAATCTGGAACAGGCGCGTCTGGCCGTTGGCGCCAAAAAACCCGGCCTTTCCCTTTATCCCTTTTATCCTAATCGGTGGCCCGACCGTTTTTTTGACTACCCCGGGATGGGCTACGGTAATTATCAGAATGGCGGCGTGTGGGACTGGTGGGGCGGCGTGCAGATCAAGGCCGAATTTCTGACCGGCTTTGCCGACGCCGGGCGCGCGCATTTGTTGCAAGTGGCCAATGAGTGGCAAAAACATCCCGGCAACATCATTGAGTGGCATTCCACCACCGACCGGCGGCTTGAAGGCAGCCACTATTACAGCGCCGCCGCCGGAACAATGGGCAGCGCCATCATTGAAGGGTTGTTTGGCGTTGAATTGGATGGTCGCGGTTTAACCCTGCAACCTCGTTTGGGCCTTAACGACGGCTTTATTCGCGTTTATCAAGCCGCCACCGACCGTTATGCGGCCTATAGCTACGATTGGGGCCAGGATATTACCAGAATTGATTATGGCACCAATGCCAACGGCGCAGTGATGATCAAGGTCTTAAAATTGCGGTCGGAGCAGGTCAGGCAGGTCACTATTGACGGCCATCCGGTTGAGTTTGAGCCTGAAACCATTGGCCACGATACGTACACCGTGTTGGTTGGGCCTGGCGGTCAGCATAGCTTGGAAATTATTAAGGGACAACCCCTGGCCCAACCTGCCGCTGTTGAAATCTCCCAAGCCCCTGAATCAAACGCTGCTTCTCAGCTAAAATCGCCAACCCCCGGGGCCGCCGCCAACAACGCGCCTGCGTCCGAAGCAGTTTCTCCAGCACAGGCAACCCCTGCTCGTGCCCCTGAAAGCGTATCTTTGGCCACAGAGGAGGTGGCCGCAGATAGGCCTGAAATTGTTCAACCGGAACAGGCATCCCCTCTTTCCCCAGAAACCATTGCTGCCCGAAATGCCCACGAAACCCGGCTGGCCGTGCTTCGTTTTCTCAGCGCCGGGCTGATTGTGCTGATGAGCCTGATGTTATTGGTGCTGGTGGCTGTTCGCCGGATGGCGGGGTTGGGTTACGCGCAAACTCAAGCCCGGCCTGCAAACCACAAAAAAAGTGACTGTTAACCCCTTTTCACTTTTGCGCCCTGCTCACTTTAGCGTACAATCCCATTTATGACTCCTGAAAATCGGGTGGTTATCCTTACCGGCGCTACCCAAGGTATAGGTCGAGCTGCGGCTTATGTGCTGGCCGGGGCCGGTTGTAAGCTGGCGCTGGCCGCTCGCGATGGGGCGGTGTTGCAAGAATTGGCGGCGGAATTGGCTGCGGCCGGCCGACCGGCCATCCCCATCCCCACCGATATGGGCGACCCGACCCAGGCTGCCGCTTTGGCCTCCAAAACAGCAGCGGCTTTTGGCGGAATTGACGTGGTTATTAATAATGCGGCCATTGGCGTGCGCGATAGCGTACTTGATTTCCGGGAAGAAGAGGCTCGCCGGGTGATGGACGTGAACTACTTTGGCCCGCTGGCCTTGATTCGGGCCGCTTTGCCTTACCTCAAAGCTAATTCCCGGGGCGGCCTGATCATCAATATTTCGTCCATTGTGGGGCGACGGGCCATGCCGGGTATCGCGGGCTATTGCGCCAGCAAAGCCGCGCTGGAAAAAATGGCCGAAAGCCTGCGGGTCGAGCTAAAGGCGGACAACGTCCGGGTCAGCACGGTATACCCTGGTGTTACGGCCACTAGCTTTAACGACCATTCGTTGGGAAGCAGCCAGGCCGGGCGAGGACGCATGTCGGGTGTGCCCCCGGAGCGGGTAGCCCGGGCCATTTTAAAAACCATTCGCCGCGAGCAGCGCGACGTGTTTATTACTTTGTTTGACCGGACGTTTGTCGCGGCCAGTCTGTTTTGGCCGGGGCTGATGGACCGGCTATTGAGTAGACGTTGGGTTGGCTCATGATTTTTGACTACGCTATCCTCAACGGCGCACTCTTGCCGGTTGGCCAGGCTCAAATTCCCATTTTCAACAAGGCCCTGTTTTCCAGCTTTGGGGTTTATGAAACGGTGAAGGTTGACCGGGGCCGCCCTTTTTATCTGGAGGAGTACCTCTGCCGTTTGTTCAATTCAGCCCGGATGATCGAATTGGATTTGGGCGTTGAAGTTGATACCCTGGCCGGCTGGTTTCGGACCTTGCTCCGCACGGATCCCCAGGCTACCTGGACGATGCGGGTCCTGGCCCTGGGTGATGTTGGGGATGGCGTCGGTCCAATTATTGGCATGTGGCCGGAACCTTTACCCATTTACCCTGCTTCACTTTACCGTGAAGGCTCAGCCGCTATTTTGTATCAAGGCCGGCGAGCCATCCCCGCTTGCAAAAGCCTGAATACGCTGGTCAATTATTTGGCTCGTCGCGCCGCCGTCCGGGTTGGGGCCTTGGAGGGGCTGCTTTACCACGACGGTCATCTGACCGAAGGCGCGCGCAGCAATATCTTTGCCGTTTGCCAGGGGCAACTGATGACGCCGCCGTCCGCAACGGTGCTTTCCGGCATTACCCGTGATGTGATTTTACAGGTGATGGCGGACTCGGCCTGGCCGGTGGTTGAAACATCGGTTCCGGTAGAGGTATCCTTGTACGACGAGTTATTTATCAGCAGCACCAGCATGCACGTGATACCCGTTACCCAAATTGAGGGGCAGCCGGTGGGCGATGGCCGGGTAGGGCCGGTTACCCAAATAGTGATGGAGCGGTTTGCCGCCCACTATCGCCAGACCATGGACCTGATTGCCGGTTGATTATGCATATTCCCGGACACATCGCCGTAGCCCTGGTTGAACATCGTTTTCTGGTTTTGCAGGGCCAGGATGAACAGGTTATGCTCAAACCTTTACTGATCGCCAGTGTTTTCCCGGACCTGGTAGACAAAGCCATTGGTTACGTGTTTCACCTGATGCCCAACGGCCGGCATTATGCCCACAACATTTTTAGCGTGATAGGCCTCTCTTTGGCGGTGGCCCTGGTGTGGGGCAAAACCGTGGGGCTGGCCTGGTTTGTAGGCCATCTGGGTCATCTCCTGGCCGATGATATCAGGCGCGTGCCCTGGCTTTTTCCGGTGCGGCCGTATCATTTTTACCAGGGACGGTTGAAACTCAAACCTATCCGGTTTCTTAAGGAAACCATTTTTTTGGCGGTGGTGCTTTTCATTTATCATTACAGCCGTTAACAGAATATTGCCGAATCGCGTTTCCTGAGATATGATTAAGGTTCTCAAAAATTATTCAAACAGGGAAGGGTAAAAATGAGTTTTCTGGATTCACTAAAATCACTGTTTGCCGGAGGGAGGGGAGGAGATGCCGGGGGGTATTGGCTTTATGTGCGCTGTGGCCGTTGCGGCGAGGTGATCAAAACTCGCCTTGATCTGCGAAACAGCCTCAGCGCCGGCGACCAGGGGGGCTATGTAGTCAACAAAACCCTCATGGGCAACCAACTCTGTTTTCAACGCATTGAGGTAACGCTCTATTTTGACGATAATCGCCGGCTTGTCAAGCGAGAAATCAACCACGGCGAGTTCATTACGGCTGAAGAATATGAGGCCGTCCAGCCCCAAAGCGACTGACCTTTAAGAATTTCAAAATTTGTAGATAATAAATTTGACGAAAACGTTGTTATCAATAAAATAGTAGAGTTGTTTTTAGTTGATCGCCGGTAGGCGATTTTTCTTTGTCAAGAATATAAACTGGTTGCCTTGCCCCGGACAGGGCGGGAAGGGCAATTAAGGGAGTGAATGAAAATTATGGAATCTCTTGAGTTAAAGGCAGAAGTACGTGAGATAAGCGGCAGCCATGTTAAGCATTTGCGCCGGGATGGGTTGGTGCCTGCTGTTCTATATGGTCGAGACACGGCTGCCACTTTGCTGCAAATTGAAGCAAAAGCGCTGGGCAAGGTTTTAAAAGAGGCCGGTACGCACCAACTCATTTCGTTGCAGGTGGGCAAGCATAAACCCCTGATGACTCTGGCCCGGGATATTCAACGAGACATTATTAAACATCATTACTTACACGTTGACTTTTATGCCGTGAAAATGGACGAAAAGGTCACAGCCCAGGTGCCGTTGATTCTAGAAGGGATTGCGCCGGCGGTGAAGGAAAAAGGTGGGGTTTTGACCCAGGGTCTGGATGAAATTGAAATTGAATGTCTGCCCTCAGACCTGCTCTCGGCTATTTCCGTTAACATAGACGGCTTAACCGAGTATAACGAAACCCTGACCGTGGCCGATTTGGTGGTACCCAGTTCTGTCACTATCCTGTCTGATCCCGACTCAATGGTGGTTAAGATTGAACCGCCGCGGTTAGAGGAAGAAGAGGAAGAGGAAATCACCGAAGTTAGCGCCGAACCGGAAGTGATTGGCGAGACCAGGGAAAAAGTGGAAGAAGAGGAATAATCTCCTGCCGGCTTATACGGACAATAAAGATTTTCTCGTTTCCAAATCTGTTGGCCCCAAACTTGTTTGGCCCCAAACTGGAGTTTGAGAACGAGAAAATTAGAGTTTGGAATTAAACATTGGCTAAAAAAACCGGGCTGCAATTCCCGGTTTTTTTATTGTTCACCGGACCATCAAGTGCGGCGGGTTGTGGACAGGTCAATATCTTTTGGATGTTTATGATGATGGGGTCACCTTGGCCCGGTTAATTTAACTTGATAGCCATGCGCTTCTAAAGTTTGTTTCAATTCGTCAATATCTCCTCGCCCGGCCCAGCGATTACTGCGGCGGTCCCACCAAATGCGATCTTTTAAGATGTCGCGTAATTTGTCCCGCTCGCTCACCGGAAAGACCATCGTCCGGTCTCGACGTTTGATGGTAATGGTTATTTTTTCTTCACTCATTGCTTGATTTCTCCGCAAAAAATCTTTTGCTTGAGCGCAAACTTCAATCTGCTTCGATCTGCTTGTGGATAATGCCCTCTAAATCGTTAATGGCGACCCGCTCCTGCCGCGTGGTATCGCGTTCGCGCAGGGTCACGGTTTGATTAACTAAGGTTTGGCTGTCTACGGTAACGCAAAAAGGCGTGCCGGATTCGTCCTGACGGCGATAACGCCGGCCAACGGAACTTGTTTCATCATAAAACACATTCCAACGCCGTTTTAAGGCTCGATAAATATCCTGGGCAATTTCCGGCATCCCGTCTCGTTTCACCAAAGGCAAAACGGCCACCTTTATGGGCGCCAGGCGGGGATGGAGTTTCATAACCACCCGCGGCTGAGGCTTACCCTGGCTATCTTCAATTGCATCTTCCGTATACGCCTCGCACAAAAAGGCCAGCGCGGCCCGGTCGGCCCCGGCTGAGGGTTCAATTACATGGGGAATAAATCGTTCTTTGGCCTGGTCATCAAAATAGCTCAAATCTTTGCCGCTGCCAGGGTAGCGGGGACGACCCTGCTCGTCGCGTTCAACGATAAAATCATCACCTTGACGCACCAATTTTCCTTCCATGTGGCTTCTTAAATCAAAATCACCTCTGTGAGCAATGCCCTCCAATTCCCCAAATTCGCCTGGCGGTAGAAATGGAAAGGCATATTCAATGTCGGCGGTGCCGCAACTGTAGTGGCTCAGTTCAGCCGGGTCATGGTCGCGCAGGCGCAGTTTTTCGCTTTTCAGGCCCAAGGCCGTATACCAGGCAAATCGCCGGTCTCGCCAGTAGGTGTACCATTGAGGAGATTGGTCGGGCCGGCAAAAAAATTCTATCTCCATCTGCTCAAACTCTCGGGAACGGAAGGTGTAGTTCCTGGGAGTGATTTCATTCCGAAAACTTTTTCCTATTTGAGCAATGCCAAAGGGTATTTTAAGGCGGGTTGTATCCAGTACATTCTTGAAGTTTATAAAAATTCCCTGGGCGGTTTCGGGCCGCAGGAACGCTTCAGACGATGGGTCAAACAGCGCGCCTACGTTGGTTTTGAACATAAGATTGAATTCGCGGGGTTCGGTCAGGTTACATTGATTATGCTGGCCCGGCTGTTTGCTGGGTTTGAGGGGGCATTGACTGGTGGTCAGGTGGTCGGCCCGAAACCTGGCCTTGCAACCTTTGGTACGGCAGTCTACCAGCATATCGTGAAACATATCATAGTGACCGCTTACCTTCCATACCTGGGGATGCATGATAATGCTACAGTCAAGACCGACCATGGCATAAGCGGCAGGGGCGCCGGATGGCACGGTCAGGTCGTCGTGCCCGGTAACCATATCTCGCCACCAGGCTTCTCTGATATTCCGTTTCAGCTCCACGCCCAACGGGCCGTAATCCCAGAAGCCGCCAATCCCGCCGTAAATCTCGCTGGATTGAAAAATGAAACCACGTCGTTTACAGAGTGAGGTTAGTTTTTCCATTAAATCCTTGTGCTCAGGCATGCGGGGTTATCCTATGGTTATTTCATCGGCTTATGATAATGCAGGTGGGAGTGGTTGTCAAAGGATAGGTGTTTTACGGGTGTGTCCAGAATTTTAGACAATCTGAACACACCAGGAGGAATTCGGGGGGATACCCCCTGCGCCCCCCGGTCCTCCTAAAATGTCGGACAGACCCTCCAGTGGCAACTCGTTAATCCAAAATTACACCGGCTTGCCCGCTGGTCATTTCGGCCAGAGCAGATTCAAAGGCCGGGAGTTCGTCAACAATAAAAATAAGGTGAAGCGTTATCTCAGCGGCAAACTCCTCGGCCTCAATCTGGCCGTGATGCGTTTCAATCAGACGTTTGCCCTGTTCATAAAAGTTATAGGGGAGGGTCACTTGCACCGATAACCGTTCTACTTTTTCGGTGATAGGGAGTTCGGCCAGGGCCAGTTGAGTTGCCTCAGTGTAGGCTTTAACCAGGCCGCCCGTGCCTAACTTGGCGCCGCCAAAATACCGGATGATGACCACGGTCACGTCACCCAACCCGCTTCCTTTGACTACCGCCAGAGCGGGCCGGCCGGCGGTACCGCTTGGCTCCCCGGCGTCACTCATCCCGTGCGTTACCGAAGCGCCGTACCCTATGGCAAAAGCATAAACAGCATGCGAACATTTGGGTTCTTCAGTTTTTACTTTTTCGATGAAGGCTTTGGCCGTTTTCACGCTGGGCGTGTATCCGGCCCGGCCAATGAACCGGGAGTTTTTTACCCGTAATTCAATGCGTGATTCACCGGCCGGAATTGGGTATTGTTTGCTCATAAGGCCAAGGATACCATAGGCTGAACAACTGGCCAAGTAAAAAGGGAAAATTTGCGAAAAGAGCCGAGGTAGGAAGGAACTCCCATTGTTATTAACCTATTATGTATGTTAAACTTACAGAGTATTATTTGTACCTTTACAACAAAATTCTTCTTTTGCCGACTTGACAGTATGAGTGATTGCTTCAGAGCAGGGCGGGGTGCGCCGGCAACTCGTCTGGATTTAGCATGTATATTCAAAACCGCAGGCTGTGGCGATAGCAGACATCGCCACGATGAGCGGTTTTTTGTTTTTTACCCCCCTGCTTTGCCTTAAGCCAGATGCGCGTTGGGGATGCTCAAATTTTTGCTGGTCACTCAGGCTGTTTTAAGTTGGCGGAATAAATTAAGAAGGGAGCCGATCATGATTCTTGATACCGGAAGAATCTTCAGAGGAGATATAAGCTTTTGGAGGGTAATGACGTTTCGGGGTAGCGCCTTGTTGACGGCCATCATCCTGTTGCTTTTGTTGACCGGCACGGCCGGCGCGCAAGCAGGCCAAATTACGGTCAATGCCTGCCAGGATCAGAACGCTGATGGGATTTGTGCTGCCGGCGAGGAACCACTGTTGGGCGCAGAAGCCTGCTTGAATGATGAAACCTCCTGCCAGCCGGTGCCGGCTACCTTTGCCGGCTTGCCCGCCGGTGATTATGCTCCTTTTCTCCGCTTCGCCGGCTCAACGCAGGGTTACTATCCCACCACTGCCCGCACCCCGGTGACCCTGGCTGCCGACGAGTCGGCCACGGTGACCCTGGGCGCGGTGTATCCGGTTCACCCTAAAGGTGTGGCGGTTCATGCCCAACTCAACAAGGTCTATGTGGCTTTCCAGGGACCCATAGTTGACGGCCTTAAGCCTTACCCCTTTGTGGCGGTGATTGATGGCGAAACCGACGAAGTGCTGCGCACCATTCCCGGCGGCGAGAATGGTTCGGCGCCGGGCGCGCCCAACGGGATGGGCATTGGGCGGGAGCCGTGGGGCGTAGGCGTATCCGGCAACGGCAAATTTGTTTACGTTGGCTCCTTTGGCGATGGGATCATTACCGCCATCAATCCTGATACGGATACGGTCATTACCAATGTTAGCCCAGGTGCTCCCTTCCAGCCAACCTCCGCTGCGGTCAACCCCATTACCGGACGGGTCCATTTTCCTGACCACGAGGGGGGGCGGGTGATCATTCTTAATGATGATCCGGCCTCTTTCCCAATCTCGCCCATCCTCACCCTGGTCAATGCCAATAATTTTCCCTCCAGCCACGGGCCATTTGAAACCGTCATTGCCCGGAGTTTGCAGGGCCACAACTTTTTGAGCATGCGTAATGCCATTAACTCGGAACCTCTCAAATTTTTGGGATTCAATACGGCCACTATTTCCAAAACTTATTACGACATCTTGTTTGACACACCGGGTGGACAACGGAGCGGCATCCCCCACGCGGTTGGCCTTTGGCAGGACGAGGGCGTTGACGAAGCGCACCTGTTTATAACTTATGCCGATGATACTCGCCAACTGAGCGGCGTTTTCCCCAATCCAAATAAATTGCTGGTTTACAATCTTTCTCTGCTTAATCCAGAGAACGTGACCTTGTCCAGAGCCGAGATTGAAGTAGGCGACTATGCCGAAGTGGGCCTGGTCTACAATCCGGCTACCCACCGCATGCTTGGCACTTACGCCGGTTTTGCCTATGTTGATAATGGGGGCGACGAAGCCGCCTGTAATCATCCGGCCCGGGGCGGAACCTACGCCACCGACCGGGAAGGCAATTTACTCCCCGGCGTCACTGCTGATGTTTGGAAATTTCCCGGTCAAGTTGTGGGCAATCCCCCCTATGTTGCCGATAACCTCCAGTGGCGCAATCCCTTTGAAATTGCCCTCAACCCCAACAATAACAAAGTTTATGTACCCGACCGCTGCTGGAGCGATTAC
Source organism: Anaerolineae bacterium (assembly GCA_016931895.1). Taxonomy (NCBI): domain Bacteria; kingdom Bacillati; phylum Chloroflexota; class Anaerolineae; species Anaerolineae bacterium. The sequence continues at coordinate 1,298 of JAFGDY010000220.1, read as the reverse complement.
CCTGCCAGTGATCAGGTTGGTGGCGCTGTTTTGATTTTTGAAGACATTCCAGATGTTACCCCCACGCCAACGCCCACCGTGACCGGCACGCCGCCCACCGAAACACCTACCGCCACCGGAACACCACCAACAGCTACGCCTACTATCACCGGCACACCTCCCACAGCCACCCCCACCGTCACCGGCACGCCGCCAACGGCTACACCAGTACCCCCGCTAAACTTGGTCTTTAATGGGCCTGCTTCAGTGATTTCCGGGGACACCTTCAGCGTGACCGTGCAGGCTTTGGATGTGGGTGGTTTAGGCCTTTACGGCGCGCAATTTGAAATAAATTATAACCCCTCTCTAATCTCGGCTGGCAATTTGCAGATCAATCCTGATCTGCCCTTTGTGATTTTGCAAAATATCCATAACGAGATAGGCCAGATTTCTTTTCTGGCTACCCGGCAGGGGCAAGTGGCGGGTTTAATGGGCAACGTCCCCCTGCTTACGTTTGAGGCAACCGCCATTGGCACAGCAGGTGAAGTCACGTTTACCTTTGCCAATGAAAGAATCGGTGATCCTATGGCCACCCCCTTTGACCTCATTAGCCATGATTACTCTGTTTCCATTCAACCTCAGCCTACTGTTACAAGCACTCCGTCAACGGCCACGCCAACTGTCACCAGCCAGCCGCCGACGGCCACACCGACCGTGACCGGTCAACCGCCAACTTCCACGCCAACCGTCACCGGCCAGCCGCCAACGCCAACCATGCCGCCATCAACTTCTACCCCAACTGTTACCGGCACGCCGCCAACACCTACCCCCACCATGACCAGCATCCCGCCAACACCTACCCCCACTCCCACCAGCACTCCGGCCGGCGACCTGATGATGACGGGTTTAGTGTATGACGCGACGGGTGGCCCAACTCAGATCATCCCGGAGGCAACGGTATCTGTACTTTTGTGCCAGCCTCGTCGTTATCAAACCCAAACGGGCACGGATGGGCGTTACAGCCTCTTGCTGCCGGGTATATATCTTGATGCCTGTACGCAGGTTACTATAGAGGCCTGGGCGACCGGCCATGAAACAGTGTCACTCCCCGTCTCGGTAGCGGACTTGCGCGCCCAACCGGAGCGTGATTTTGCCCTGCCCCCGCTGACCTCCACGCCTACCCCCACCCCGTCAACGCCGACGCCAACCATGACTGGCACGCCGCCAACGAGTACGCCAACTGTGACCGGTACGCCGCCAACCAGTACGCCTACACCCTCACAGGTTACGCCAACTGTGACCGGTACGCCGCCAACCAG
>JAFGDY010000219.1 GCA_016931895.1 Anaerolineae bacterium | reverse complement strand
TATGAACTTCTAATAAGATGTTGCCTTTTTTTGCTGCCATATAATTTCTTCCAAATCCTATTTTGATTAATCATACAGGGTGCAGCGTACTTTGTGCCCCGATTCAATTTCAAGCAACGGCACTTCTTCGCTGCAAGCCGGTTTTTTGGGCGCGGGACAGCGTGGGTAGAAGGCGCAGCCGGACGGAATCGAGAATGGATCGGGCACGCTGCCGGGAATGGGGGTCAAACGTCCCTTGACCTCACGCCCAATCTTGGGAATGGAACGCATCAGGCCCACGGTATATGGATGCAGGGGGTGGTGGAAGATGGTGTTGGCATCGGCGCTTTCTACCACTTTGCCCATGTACATCACGGCCACCTGGTCGGCCATTTCGGCAATAACGCCCAAGTTGTGGGTGATCATCATAATGGCCATCCCAAATTGATCCTGAAGGGATTTCATCAGTTCCAAAATTTGGGCCTGGATCGTTACATCCAGGGCGGTGGTGGGTTCATCGGCAATGAGCAGCCTGGGGTTGCAAGATAGGGCCATGGCAATCATGGCCCGCTGACGCATGCCGCCGGAGAATTGGTGGGGATATTCGTCGAACCGTTGGTCGGGAGAGGCAATGCCAACCTGGGCCAGCATTTCTATAGAGCGCTCCCTGGCTTCCTGGGCATTGGTCATCTGGTGAAGGGCCACTGTTTCGGCGATTTGTTGGCCAACCGTATGCACCGGCGAAAAGGAGGTCAGCGGCTCCTGAAAGATCATTGAAATATCGTTACCCCGGATGCTGCGGATCAGGTTGCCGTCGGGGTTGAGTGTGGCCGTGTCAACCGGCTCGGCGGCCTCTTTCCGGTAAAAGAGCATTTTACCTTCAACAATCTCACTGATGCGTTTGGGCAGCAGCCGCATCACCGAGAAGGCGGTTACGCTTTTACCGCAGCCGGACTCGCCGACCAGTCCCAGGGTGCCCCCTTGCTCGATTTCCAGGGAAACACCGTCAACCGCGCGCACGGTGCCGTCCAGGGTATGGAAGTAGGTTTTTAAATTATCAATTTGCAGAATATATTTTTTATTATTGTGCATCATCGTCATCATCTATTGGCTATAAGGGTCGGCGGCGTCGCGCAGGCCATCCCCCATGAAGTTAAAGGCAAAAATAGAAATGGCAATAAAAATTGCCGGAATGAAAACCCAGGGATACAGGACAATGGATTGGATATTTTGCGCCTCTTGCAAAAGCACGCCCCAACTGGTTAAAGGAGCGCGCAAGCCCAGCCCCAAGAAGCTCAGGGCGGTTTCGGCCAGGATCATGGCCGGCATAGCCAGGGTAGAAACCACAATGATGTGGCCCAGCGTGGCCGGGATAAGGTGTTTGAAAATGATCCGCCCATCGCTGGCCCCGGCCAATTTGGCCGCCACTACAAAATCAGCATCGCGCAGGGTCAACACTTTGCCCCGCAGTTGGCGGGCCAGCCAGGTCCAACCGATGAGGGACAGGATAAGGGTGACGGCAAAATAGACCCGCAGCGGCGGCCAGTGCGGCGGCAGGGCCGCGGATAGGGCCATCCACAGGGGGATAGAGGGAAAAGACCGGACTAACTCAATGACTCGTTGGATTAAGTCGTCAATCCTTCCGCCATAGTAGCCGGAGGTAACTCCCAAGACCGTCCCGAAAAAGAGACTCAGGAAAACCCCGACCAAACCGATGGTGAGCGAAATTTGACTGCCTAAAATGGTGCGGGTGAACATATCCCGGCCCTGGCGGTCGGTGCCAAAGAGGTTGACCGGACTTTCTTCGGCCAGAAACAGGTGAATATTGGTTTCAAACAATCCCCACAGTTTGTAAGGTTCGCCTTTGGCAAAAAAGTCAAGGGGATGTATTTCATTGGTGTCGGCTTTGTAATCCTTACGAAGCGTTTCGGGGTCAATGGTTAACTCTACGCCGTAGACAAAAGGCCCTACAAATTTCCCCTGGTGAAAGAAATGTATCCCTTGCGGCGGCATATAGATTCGCTCACGGAAACGGGTAGTGAGGGTATAGGGCACAATGAAGTTACCCAAGAGCGCGGCCAGGTAAAAGAGCAAGATGACGGTTCCACCGACGATGGCCGCTTTGTTACGGATAAACCTCCGCCACATCAACTGCCACTGCGAGGCGGCGTAGCGCGCCTCGTCAACGGTCACTAAGCCTTCGCCGGTGCCGGCAATGTCGGCGGCGGCGGTTTCGTCCAATTCACGATATAGTTTGAATAATTCTTCAGACTTGGCAAGGTTACTCATGTGTACACAATCCTCGGGTCGGCCCAGGCCAACAGAATATCAGCCAAAAGATTGGCCAACATCAATAATAAAGTCATAAACAGCAAAAACGTGCCGGCCAGATACATATCTTGCGACTGCAACGACCGCAGGAAGAGCGGGCCGGTGGTGGGGAGTGACATCACAATCCCCACCAGGGCGGACTCGGAAATGATTTTGGGGATTTCGAGGGCAATGACGCTAATCAACGGGTTAATGGCTACCCGCACTGCATAACGGTTGATGACCTTTCGCTCTTTTAAGCCTTTGGCCCGGGCCGTAGTAATGTATTGCTGGCCCAATACATCCAGCACGCTGCCCCGCATAATGCGGTGGAGTTGGGCCGTACTGGCCAACCCCAGAATAATTGCCGGAGGCCATAAATGATTCCAATAATCTACCAACTTGCTCCAACTCATTGGCGCATCCCGATACTCCGCCGATAGCACCCCCCCTACATCAATCCGTAATATCAAGGCCCCAAAAAACATCCAGAGCAAGGCAAATAAAAAGCCCGGCAGCGAAAGGCCGATAAAGCTTAGAAACGATAAGGAATGATCGGCGGCAGAATATTGGTGAGTGGCCGAATAGACGCCAAAGGGCACAGAAATCCCGACCATAAAAATCAATGAAAAAAATCCCAACAAAACGGTGTAGGCCATCCGGTCTCGGACCAAGGGCCAGACCGGGCTGTTCCAATCTAATGAATAACCAAAGTCACCGCTGGGAAACCCGGATATCCATCTGAAGTATTGAATCCAAAAAGGTTGGTCCAGGCCATATTGCTGGCGCAAAACCTCCATAGTGACAGTATCCATCCCACCACCGGTCTCGGCTATCTGAGCCTGGAGGGTAGAAAAGAAATCGCCGGGCGGCAATTGGATGATGAAGAAAGTGATGATCGAGACCAATACCAGCAGGGGGATCATGGCCAAAAGTCGTCGCGCAATATAAGCTAGCACTTACTAACTCCCTTCTGTTTAACGTTAGTTGACGGCTGACGGTCGCCTGCCAAGCGTCAGAAGGCCGATGTCGGCGCCTTGGCTGCGCGGTTGACGGGCAAGCGTCAACGGTCAACTCTCTAAAGAGCAAGATGGGTGATGAGGGAGGGGCTTTAAACAAAACTTATGTCAGCCCCTCCCCAAGGAAAAGGAGTTGATTATTTAACCATGTAGTAGTGACTCGGATCCTGCGTGCCGGGAGCCATGACGATCCAGTCGGCGGTGAAGTCTCTAGACTCAATGACGTTCTTGAAGTTGTCTTTGATAATCACCAGGTTTGGATCTTGGCCCACCGTACCGATGGTCCACAGATTTTCGGTGGCGTTTCTGACCAGTTGTTTACAAATCTCAACCTGGCGGGCGGGGTCTACCGTGATCTTGTACTCATCATAAAGGTCCATAGCTGCCTTGAACTCTGGTGTGGGTTCCTGGCCCTTTTCGCCATTGGTTTTGTACCAAACGCCAAAGGCCGGAGCCATCCAGGAGCGGTCGTCAAAGGGGAACTGGTAGATGGGGTCAACCATCGGCACCAGACCCCGGTCGGTAGACCAAACGGCAATCATCACTTCGTTGGCCAGCGCGCGCGGCCAGTAGATGTCGCGCTGCATGGTCTCAACCGCCGTCTTCAGGCCCACAGCCTGCCAGTTTTCGGCCACCAGTTCAATTACATCCAGACCAGCCCCGGATAGTTGATGGGTTTCAATCACCAATTCCAGCGGCGAGCCATCGGCAAAGGTGCGGAAACCATCCGCGCCCTTGGTCAGGCCAATCTCATCCAGCAAGGCTTCGGCCTGAGCCGGGTCATACTCGCCAAAATACCTTTCAAGTTCTGGAATGTAACAGGGAGAAGACGATACTACGGTTTCGGTGCGCGGTATAGCTTGCCCCAGATAGGCCACATCATTGATCAGGTCGCGGTCCATGGCCAGCGACAGGGCCTGGCGGAACTTCAGGTTTCGCAGTAATTCCTGGTATTTGGGGTCAGCATAACTCTGGTTGGGGAAGAAGTTTTGCACCGACGCATTGGCGCCGGACCAGATGGCCGTGTGATAGCCATTCTTGGGGCCTTCTTCCTGGTAAACCGGATACTTCTGGAAGTCAATGCGGCGAGCCTGCATGTCCAGCTTACCGGCAATGGCCAGCAGGTTGATGGCTTCATTGTCCTCTACCAGGTCAAAATGGACGTAGTCAAAGTAGGGCAATTGGTTGCCGGCCACGTCTACTTTCCAGTAGTAGGGATTGCGCTTGAGCACAAGTTCGGTAGCGCCGGCGCTCCATTCTTCCAGTTTCCAGGGGGTCATCACCGGGCGTTCCACGTTGTAGTCAAACGCCTTTTCCTCAAACACCGTATAGTCGGTTAACGCGGTGTTATACTTGGGATGGTATTGCTCCAGGTAATGACGCGGGGCAAAGAAACCAAATCGCTCAAAGCCTAGCGGCCACTGGTTGCCGTGGAAGGCCAGGCCGGTGGTTTCGGCCAGACCGTTGGGAGCGGCAAATTTGAGCCTGATGGTGTAATCATCAACCTTCTCCAACGTCATCGGCTCGCCATTGACCACCCACTCGGCGTGTGGGGCAGCGGTGATGTTTTCATCAAGTTCAATGTCTTCCCACCAGAAGATGATGTCATCTACCGTGAAGGGCGCACCATCGGACCACTTGAGGCCTTCACGCAGGAACAGGGTCAAGGTGCGGCCACCGTCGGACCACTGCCAGTCTTTGGCCAGGCCGGGCTGAACCGGATCTTTGGGATCGCGCGGCCAGCGCAGCATGGGGTCATAATTAATGCGGCCCCAGGCGTGGAAGTCGTTGATGCCGGTAAAGGCCCGGTTCCAGGTGCCGCCGTACTGTCCTACAGAGTCAACCGGCTGGACCACCAACGGCTCTTTGGGCAGGCGCTCTTCCACCGGCGGCAAATCGCCCGTAGCCACCATGTCGGCCCACATTGGCGCTTCACCATAAGCACCGGGCATAGCCATTTCACCGGCCATAAAGGCTTCGGCTTCGGCAACGCTGGGAATGTAAATTGACCAGCCAACTTCAAGTACGTCGGCATCGCCAATGTTGTTGAGCGAGCTATCTTCAGCGGCCATCATATTGTTGTAATAAACAATCGCCGTATAAGCCAGTGGATCGCCATACTCTTTCTCGGCAATCTTTGATAACCAGTCATCCTTTTGGATAGTGTAGACTGTACCCTCACCTTGCGCCATCACTGCCGTAGACGACAGACTGGCGAGTAACACGGTGAGAAGCAGTACAAAAAATAGTTTCTTACTCATGTTGGGATACCTCTCCTTTTTGCTAAAATTTTTATAATTTGACAACTTACTTAAAAAGCTACCATCTAAGATGCTACTCCTATTTTGCAATTTTGGATAATCATCCCTCCTTTCTATGGTATATTGGGGAATTCCAATAAAACAAAGGCTATCCTAACGCGTACACCGGAAACCAAGTTCATCGCTGGCGGTCTTGGTTGGATCGCCAGCATTACGATTAAAGGTTGTGGCCTGGGGTTCCTCGTCAAACCAGCCACCACCCCGCGTTACCTTGAATCGCTCTCCATAATAGGGATCGTCCGTTGTGTTGCCGGGGTAGGGTTGATACCAATCGGCGGTCCATTCCCAAACATTGCCAATCATGTCTTCAACTCCATAAGGGCTGGCGCTTTCGCCAAAGCTACCCACTGCAGCCGTGCCGCGCAATCCTCTTTCCTTTACATTGGCCTTGGTGGGGTCCCACTCGTTGCCCCAGGTAAAGACACGTCCATCTTCGCCGCGAGCAGCCTTTTCCCATTCGGTTTCGGTGGGCAACCGTTTGTCCAACCACTCGCAGTAGGCGGTCGCATCGTCCCAGGTGACCATCACCACCGGGTGATTATCTTTGCCAATGCCCCACTCCTCGCGCCAACTGCCAATGCCTTGTTGTTCGGCATAGGTTACGTAACCGGTCGCGTCGGCAAAGGCGGAAAAGTCAAGATTAGTTACTTCAAACTTGTCAATGGCAAAGGCAGGCACATCCACCTCGTGGGCCGGGGCATCTTCAGGGTCGCCCTCATCGCTACCCATAATAAAAGGGCCGGCTGGAATTTCAACCATATTATCGGGCACAGCAGGCGCTTCAGAGGCTGTTTCTTCTGTTTCTTTGGCCTGTTCCTCCTTTGGTTCTGGGGTAGGCGTGGGAGGAGCGGGGGTCGGTGTTGGTGGTGGAGGCAGAGGGGTGGGGGTGGCCAGGGTATAAGGTGTGGCGGTTGGGGTGCCAACCGCAGTGGGCGTATTCGTCGGTTCGCTGGCCGACGTATCGCCCCCAGCCGTTTTTGGCGTTGCAAACTCGTCTACTCCGCCGCCACAACCTGCAATCAAAATCAACAGCACCATTATAGCCATAAGGTTTAAGAATTTTTTCATCTTTATCTCCTTTTCCTGCAACAGATTTGTTTGGGTAGGCCAATGTTGCGCCAATAAGGCATTAAGGTAAGTTATTGAATATTTGCCGCCGGCCCGCTCGACTCTCGCACCACCAGGGGGCAACGCAGGATTACATGCTCTGTTGTGGTGCGTGTCCCGTTAATTCGCTCCAACAACATGCGAATGGCTCGTTTACCAATTTCAATAATGGACATATCAATGGTGGTCAAGGAGGGGTTCAAGTAAGCACAAAAGGGCTGGTCGTCAATACCAATCAGGCTCATCTCTTCCGGCACGCGCACCCCGGCCCGCTGGGCCGTTCTCATCGCTACAGCCGCCACCCGGTCATTGGCCCCAATAATGGCTGTAGGGCGGGGCGACAATGCTAACAATTCTAACGTTGATTGCTCCCAGACTTCCAATGTTTCTTCAAAATTACCGGAACGCACATAATCTTCATTATATTCAAGGTTATGCTTTTCCAGGCCCAGCCGATAACCTTGCAATCGTTCCTGGGTGCTCACCCGGTCTGTAGGGCCATAAAGGTGGGCAATGCATCGGTGACCCAACTGCACCAGGTAATCAATGGCCCGAATAACGCCATTGGTATTATCCACGTTGATTTGGTCAAACTTGTCATGCGTGGTAGAACGGTTGAATAAAACCATGGGCGGGGTGGAGGGTAATTCAGAGAGGTAATCGTCATCCAGATACGTGGAAGTGGCCAGGGAAACAATACCATCAACCTGATTTTCCAGCAGTAATTCTATGGCTCGTTTTTCATCATCAAGATTGTGGGTAGTAGTGGTACAGAGGAGAATGTTATAACCCGCCTTGCGGGCAATAGGTTCAATAAAGTTGAGGGTTTGGAGGTAAACGGCGGTTTCAATTTCGGCAATAATAACCCCTATGGTTGCCGTCCGCCTGGAGACCAAACTGCGGGCCACGTTACTGGGCCGATAATCCAGGGTGCGGATTGTCTCCCGGATGCGCCGCAACGTTTCTTCCGCCATCGCTTCGGTGCGCCCGTTTAACACGTTGGAAACCGTAGTCACAGACACCCCCGCTGCCTGGGCTACATCTTTAATTGTCACCCGCGATGGGCTTCGTTGCCGAATTTTGGCCACCAAAAACACTCCCTCGTGTGTTCGGGGTGTAACGTTTTACTGTAACGTTACACCATCATACTATCGTTTCACTTGACTGTCAAATCTACCCCTTCCTTCTATAAGACCCCTGGTTAAGTCCGGCGGTTAATTGCCCGCTTTGCCGGGGCATGGTACACTCCCCATAATGAAATGCTCTAAGTGACATTTAACCCCTGGCCCGGGTCCCTATTTTAAAGGAGTGTGTTTTGATTCCGGTCACTCTAAAACTGCGTAATTTTATGGCTTACCGCGAGGCAAGGCTAGACTTTCAGGGCATTCACCTGGCCGTATTAACCGGCGAAAATGGAGCCGGCAAAAGTAGTTTGCTGGATGCCATTACCTGGGCGCTGTGGGGCCGGGCCAGAGCCAAACGGGATGACGAGTTGATCTACCTGGGCCAAAGTGAGATGGAAGTGGAATACACTTTTGACCTGGGCGGAAACGTTTACCGCGTTATTCGCAAACGAGATGCCAGCCGTCGCGGCCGCAGCGACCTGAGCTTGCAAGTGGAAGACGCCGGGGGTTGGCGCACCCTCACCGAAACCACTATCCGGGCCACGCAGCAAAAAATAAACACCTTCATGCGTCTGGATTATGATACCTTTATTAACTCTGCCTTTTTATTGCAAGGCCGGGCCGACGAGTTTACCACCAAACCGCCTGGCCAGCGCAAAGAAATTCTGGGCGACATCCTGGGCCTGGGCATTTATGAAATTTACGAGCAGCGGGCCAAAGATAAGGCTCTGGAAAAAGAGAAAGAAGGCAGTGGAATTGTGGCCCGGGTGGATCAAATTGAGCAGGAATTGGCGCGGGAGCCGGAGTACCGTGTTGAGTTGGCCGCCGCCCAACAAGAAGCCGCTGACTTGAACCAACAGTTACAAATAGCCGAAAAAGAGATGGATGCCCTGCGCGAACAGCACCGGGCCATCAACGACAAACAACGCCAATTGGATGATTTGCGCGACCGCCTGGCCGGGGCCGAAGCCGATATAGCCGACACTGCCGCCGAAATGGAGGCTGCGCAGGACAAAATTGATGAATACCGCGCCCTCTTGACCCGTCAGGCAGAAATTGAGCAAGGCTTGCAGGCGTTGCAACAGGCCAGAGCTTTGGTCCAAGATTGGGACCGGCGTTTGCAAGAGTCGGCCAAACTGGCCAACCGCAAGCACGAACTGGACACCGCCTTCCACGCTGCCCGCGCCGAGATCGAAGCCAACCTGCGCGAGATTGCCGCCAGAATTGACCTCTTACAACCCAAAGTAAACGCTCTGTCCCGGCAACGCGAGCAGCTTGCCGAAGCCCAGGCCGAGTTGGATACTTTGCAACGTCTGGCCGAGCAGCGCGAAGCCCACCAGTCCACCCTGACCAACTTGAAAGAAGAAACCGCCCGCCTGAACGAGCAAAATCGGCAACTCAAAGTGGAAATGGACGACATCAAAGCCAACCTGACCCAATTGGAGCAGGCCGACTCTAAGTGCCCGGTGTGCCAGCGCCCCCTGGATGAAACACACCGCACCGCCGTGGTGGCCCAGTTCCAAACCGAGGGCAAACAAAAGGGCGATGCTTACCGCGCCAACCAGGGCCGGCTGCGGGAAATTGGCGCGCAGCAAGAAGCGCTGCAAAAAAGCGTAACCGAAGCCGAACGGCAATTGCGCGGTTTGGCCGGGGCGCAAGGCCGAGTAGCCCGCCTGAGCCAGGCCGTAACCGAGGCCGAAGCCGGGGCTGAAGATTTGGCCCAAAGCCAAATCCAACAAGCCGACCTGCAAAAAAGGTTGGACAACCAGGAATTTGCCGCCGACGTGGTAGCGGCTTTGGCCGAAGTAAAAGCGGAGTTAGCCGCGCTGGGCTATGACGAAGCCGCCCACCGGGAAGCCAGGGCTACGGTGGAACGTTTTAGTCACTTTGAGGCAGAGGCCCGCACCGTGGCCGAGGCTGAAAAGCGCATTGCCGAAGAAGAAAAACGCTTACAGCGAGAACAAACCCGCCAGACCCGCCTGTTGGCCCAAACCGAAACTGACCGGCAAAAAATCACCGCGCTGGAACATGAAACGGCTGACCTCCCGGAATTAATTACCCGGCTTAACCAGGCCAGCAACAGCGTGGACCGTCTGCAACGTGAAGATCGCTTTGCCCGGGATAAAGTGGCAGCGGCCAAGCAGAAGTTAAGCCACGTGGCTTACCTGGCCAAACAACGCGGCGAACAGGCCGATAAGCTCCAACAAATCCGGGAGGTGCAGAGCATCTACCGCGAACTCCAACAAGCTTTTGGTAAAAAAGGCGTGCAGGCCCTGCTCATTGAAAGCGCCATCCCTGAAATTGAAGATGAAGTCAACCGGCTGCTCAGCCGTATGACCGATAGCCGCATGCACGTCCGTTTTGAAACTCAACGCGAGGCCAAAAGTGGCGACAGCACCATTGAGACCCTGGACATTCGCATCTCCGATGAAGTGGGCGCCCGCGACTACGAGCTTTATTCCGGCGGTGAAGCCTTTCGGGTGAATTTTGCCATCCGGGTGGCCCTGAGCAAAGTGCTGGCCCGCCGGGCCGGGGCGCAACTCCAGACCCTGGTTATTGACGAGGGCTTTGGCACCCAGGACGGCCAGGGCCGGGAGCGCCTGGTGGAAGCCATCAACACCATCCAGGATGATTTTGAAAAGATCATTGTTATCACCCACATTGACGAATTGAAGGACGCCTTTCCGGTGCGTATTGACGTGTGGAAAACGCCGGAAGGCAGCCAGGTAGCGATTCGCTGAAATTTTGGTTTTGCCTATAATATGGCCTTGTAAAATTTTTCACGTATAGCTTGGCCCAATGGTGGGGGCGATCTGCTTATCGCCCTCATCCTGTTATTGAAACCATTAGTATGGAGGAGAGAGACCGTGACAAAACAAAAACATCCTTTTTTATTTATCCCTGGGCCGGTCAATGTGCGGCCAGATGTGCTCGAAGCCCAAGCCGAGGCCATGATCGGTCACCGCAGCGCCGATTTTGAAGCACTGTTTGCGGCCTGCGAAGAGAAACTTAAGCAGCTCTTTTTCACCAATCGGCGGGTCTACATCTCCGCTTCTTCCGGCAGCGGTTTGCAGGAAGCGGCCATCCGTAACGGCGTTCAGCAGCGGGTGATCAATTTTGTAGGCGGGGCCTTTGCCGACCGCTGGCATCAGGTGTCTGTGGGCTGCGGCAAAGAAGCCATCAAAATAGATGTGGCATGGGGCCAGGCGGTCAAGCCGGAAACCGTAGACGTTGCCTTACAGCAGCACCCCAATGTAGAAGCCATTACCATTGTCCACAACGAAACCAGCACCGGGGTGGCCTCGCCGCTGGGTGAGATTGCGGCTCTGATGCGAGAAAAATATCCTGACACGCTTATTTTTGTGGATGCCGTCAGTTCCTTCTCCGGGCTAAAATTGCCTTTTGACGAGTGGGGCCTGGATGTAATGTTGACCTCCTCCCAAAAAGCCCTTTCTATTCCACCCGGCCTCTCCTTTGCCGCCGTGAGCGACCGGGTGCTGGAAAAGGCCAAAACCGTGACCGGACGGGGTTGGTACTTTGACTTTTTGGTGATGGAAAAATATTTGCAGCGCAGCACTACCGCCGCCACCCCCGCCATCTCCCTAATGCGCGCCCTCAACCTGGAATTGGACCACATCTTGGCCGAAGGGCTGGCGGCCCGTTTTGCTCGCCACCAGGTTCTGGCCGAGCGCACCCGGCAGTGGGCCGCCATGCGCGGCTTTGGTATGTTCTCCGAAGCAGGCTACCACTCTCCCACCGTGTCGTGCCTGGCCAATACCCTTGAAGTGGACGTGGGCGCGCTCAACAAATTCTTACGCCAGCGGGAAATGATCATCTCCAATGGTTACGGCAATTTAAAAGGCAAAACTTTCCGCATTGCCCACATGGGCTGGCTGACAATGGAGGATATGGATAAGTTGCTCTCAACCATTGACGAGTATCTGGAGACAACGCAGTAAATCAATTTCAATCGCCAAGATGTCAGGCCGGCCGCAAAAACATCATGCAGCACCTTACCTCCTCTCTTGGCGATTGAACTCACCAGGAGATGTATGACCATGAACCAAATGGACCGTCCCTTCTCGTTACGGGTTGTTCCCCTGGATAACGTTTTTCTCCATGAAAACGTTGACCCGCAAAGGGTGCAAAAATTGGCCAAAAGGCTGGAAGTGGAAGACGTTTTAGTCAATCCGCCTATTGTCGTTGAGGCCGGCGACAGTTACGTGGTGCTGGATGGGGCTACCCGGACCACGGCCTTAAAACAATTGGGCTATGTCTATACCGTAGTTCAGATTGTCTCGCCTGATGAAGACCTGAGCTTACGTACCTGGTACCACACTGTGCGTGGCGCCGACCCGGTTCAACTGATCAAACGCATTGACGACTTACCGGAAATTGATATGGTCGAGCACGAGTCGCCCAAGGCCATTGGCGCGGTATTGGCCCGCAAACGCCTGTGTTACCTGCACACCATTGAAGATCGCATTTTCCTGGTGCGGGCCACGCCGGGCGTTGACGAGTTGGAGGCCCTGAACTTGGTAACCAAAACCTATATTGACACCAGCCACTTAACCCGCACCCTGACCACCAATATGGACACTCTGCGCCGGGAATACCCCGACCTGACGGCCCTGGTGGTTTTCCCTCAATACACGGTTGAACAAGTTTTACAGATTGCCCGGAATGGCCAGTTGATGCCTTCCGGCATCACCCGCTTCATCATTCCCGGCCGGGTTTTGCGCATTAACGTTGACCTGTACTATCTCCGCTCCGACAAATCTTTGGATGAGAAGAATGAATGGTTAGACCAACTCCTGGAAGATAAATTAAACCGGGGTAAAATCAGGTATTACCAGGAGCCGGTTTATTTGTTGGATGAGTAGGCCCGTTGTTGGTCCTAAACCAATCGCACAATACCGAATATACCCTCTTTGGTTTTATATGGCTCCTTGAAAAGTGTTGCCAGTTTGAAGTTGAGTGTCTATTGCCTTTTCTCTGGCACAATGTTAAAATAGATTTAGGATTTCCCCCTGTCTGGCGTTACTCTCTGAAGCCAACGATCAAGTATTTGATGCTGAGGCATTCTACGCTCTGGCTAAAGCGTTGGGGTAAAGGTAAATTTAGTAAGGCTTGCCCAAAGCCATTAGATAGAAAGGTTGAGGAAAATGTTTAATTATGAATCGCTCAATGTTTTGCCGCCAGATATTCAGCGCGACTGGATGGCCCAACTCCATAAAGCCACGCCTACGGAAAAAGGCGTGTTCCGGCTGGTGAATATCCGCCGCACCGCGCCCAAAACATTTGAGGAGAGACGGATTATTGTTTTGGTGATTGACGAGAATGGGCTGCCCCTGCCCAATGTTAGGGTTGCTTTTTCCTACGACACCGCCGATAAGTATACCCTTAGCAATGACTTTCTATGGACGCCGCCCGCTCCGCAAAAAGCGTTCATTGTCCCCACGCAGGGCAGCGGCCAAATTGACCAAATTCAGGGCAGCGAGGTGGAACAGGGCCAACCTGGGGGGATAACGGTTTACATCCTTGAGCCGGAGTACGCCAGTGATGTGGTTACCGGGGCCGGCATGCTGGCCGATCATACGGGCCTGCATTTAACCTATCAGCTTCGCCGCACGGGAGTCAAACCACTGCTGGAACGGCTGGCCGACATTGAGGCCAGGTTAAAAGTGCTGGAAGGTGCCTAATATTTTTTCCGCTATTCAAAGCCGCACTCCCAAGCCAGAACCCAAATGGTACTTTATATTGATTGTTCTTTTTAGCCGGGCGGGTTTATAATGCGCTTGGACCAGATTTCAGCGGAGTAAAAACAATGGAACTTCATTTTTGGGGCGCGGCGCAAACAGTCACCGGCTCTATGCACCTGCTCACCGTGAACGGGTATAATATTTTATTGGATTGCGGCCTGTACCAGGGCCGGCGCAAAGAAGCGTTTGAACGCAACCGCAACTTCCCCTTTGACCCCACCAAAATTGACGTTGTTGTTCTATCCCACGCCCACATTGACCATACCGGCAACGTGCCGTCCCTGGTCAAACATGGGTATCGTGGCCCCATCTGGGCTACCTCGGCCACCCGCGATTTGTGCGCCATTATGCTGTTGGATTCGGCCTACATCCAGGAGAGCGACGTGCAGTATGTTAACAAAAAACGTATCAGGCAGGGCAAAAAACCCTTTGAGCCGCTCTACACCCGGGCCGACGCCTTAGAGGCGCTCAATCTGTTTCAATCTCTTGGTTACAACCGTCCTTTTGAAGTGGTGCCAGGCGTGCAGGCTCATTATCGAGAAGCCGGACACGTTTTGGGGTCGGCCTCGGTGACGCTGGATATTGACGACAACGGCCGGCAAAAACGTCTGGTTTTTAGCGGCGATATTGGCCGTGAAGACATTCCTATTTTACGCGACCCTGCGCCCGTGGAAGGCGCCGACTTTATTATCATGGAAAGCACTTACGGCCAACGGTTCCACAAACCGCCGGAGCAGGCCCAGGATGCGTTTAAACAGGCCGTTTTGGAAACCATAGATAAAAGAGGCAAACTTATTGTTCCCTCGTTTGCCGTGGGCCGGACCCAGGGCCTGGTGTATGCCCTGCACCAGATGTTTGACCGTAATGAAATTCCCCAAATTGAGGTGTATGTGGATAGTCCCCTGGCCGTCAATGCCACCGAGATTTTCCGCCTGCACCCGGAAGTGTACGACGAAGAAACCCACGATTTTCTGGCTGAAAGCAACAGTCGCGATCCTTTTGGTTTTGACCAGGTAACTTACGTGCGGGAGGTGGCCCACTCCAAAGCTTTGAATGATTTGGATCACCCGGCGATTATCATCAGCGCTTCAGGAATGTGTGAATCGGGCCGCATTTTACACCACCTCAAAAACAACATCACCGATGAGCGAAATACCATCTTATTTGTCGGCTATCAGGCGGAACACACCCTGGGGCGCAAGATTTTGGAAGGTGAGCCGGTGGTTCCCATTTTTGGAGAGGAATATCCGGTGAAGGCCAAAGTGATGAAGATTAACGGCTACTCTGCCCACGCGGACCACAACGGCCTGCTTGGCTGGCTGAAGGAGGCCCAGGAGCGGAGCAATTTACAGAAACTCTTTTTAGTTCACGGTGAAGTGGAAAATGCTATGGCCCTGGCCAAAGC
>JAFGDY010000218.1 GCA_016931895.1 Anaerolineae bacterium | reverse complement strand
GAAAATAGCCTGGACCCGATAAATTTTAACGGCCAATTTTTATTTCGTGCTCAAAAAAGTGTCAACTAAATTGTGAACCATCCCTAACTTTTTATCTTTTCTCCTATGTCACGGCGAGCCAGAGGCAAAGCAGTCTCCCACTTCGATGGCGGAGACTGCTTCGGGCTACAGACGTTTCGTTTCCTGCGCCTCGCAATGATATATCAAGAAGGCGAATAGTTATAAGGATACAAAAGGAGCTTGACTTATGTCCGTAAAAAACTTGACCGACGTTCCCCTTGAACCCGTCAGCGCCGGAGAAGGCGTGACCTTCCAGGTACTCATTAGCCCAGACGAGGGGCCCAATTTTGCCATGCGCCGCTTTATCATGGCACCGGGTGGGGGGATGCCCAATCATACCAACGCCGTTGAGCACGAACAGTTTGTGCTGCGCGGACAGGCCCGTATCGGCATTGGCGCTGAGGTTTTTGAAGTAAAGGCCACCGATATTGTCTTTATCCCCGCCGGCGTACCTCACTGGTATCAGAATATCGGCGCTGAACCCTTTGAGTTTCTATGCCTGGTGCCCAATAAACCCGACACGGTGAAGATTTTAGAATAGGTTAAGGTGATCTAATCGTTTGTGATTATCAAATTGAGTAATAAGCTCTTAGGGGAACTTTGTGCCCTTTACCGACTTTGATTGTCAAAATTGATAGGGGGAGTTCCAAACGATGACCCCTGATCTACAAAACTCCATCGTCCACATCATTGACGCTGATGACAACACCGTGAGCGCCGACTTTGTCCTCACCGACCTTGGCGGTTCTGATGACGTGGGCAGTGACGGGTTTGATCCTGCTGGATGAGCGGCCAACGCAGACACACGTGGCGCAAATGCTGCCAGAATGGTCATATCCGGTTGGTCGTGACCAGAAACCGTCACGGTAACTACGACTCCACCTCATTTGAGGCCCACCGCATAAGTCCTGTTACTGAACAGATGTGGTAAAATGATGGCCCATCATGCCAAGGGAGCAGACACCTTATGTGTACTATTTGGAGAGTCCCGATCAGTTCAACCTCTTCTCTGCATCCTTATGGATGAGGTTTTTGCACCCTACGGGTGGTAAAAGAGAAGGAACTGCCCCCATCCTGTCAGAAGAGACCCGCTCCGGCGGCCAACAGCGCTAGCCCGGCAATCAACAAAGAAAGCAAGATAACGGTGTTTGATATTTTCATCGAAATGCCTCCGTTTCCTTTTGGTTTCAACCTCTCAAGGCCGACCACATCCGGCGGGCGGAAAGGGATTCCCCGCTCAGCAAAATTTGCACCCGGAACAGGCGGGCCATCAACCAGATTGTGCCAACCCCGGTTAGGGCCAGCAACATCAGACTCAAGGCAATTTGCCAGGCGGGGACAACAGCGCCGGTAATGCGCAACAACATGGCCACCGGCGCGGACAAGGGAAACAGGCTCAAGCCAACGGCCAGCGGCCCATTGGGGTTGCCGGCAATGGCCGCGCCCAGGTAAATGGGGATCATCATCGGCAGGCTGATGACAAACAGCCAGGTGCGGCCATCCTCAACATCACGGGCCAGCGCGCCGATGCCGGCCATCAAGGCCGCGTAGAGTAGAAAACCACCCAGGGCAAAGGGTACCACCAGTAACAGTTGGTAAGCCGGAAGACGGATACCGGTCAACATTTGGCCTACATCCTGCCCGGTAGCCAGTAATCCCGCCCCGCCCAGGATAATCCAGAGGGCGTACTGAAGTAGCGTTAACGCGCCCAGTCCCAGTAATTTTCCGGCCAACAATTGGGTCGGGCGCAGCGAGACCAGCAGAATCTCCATCACCCGGTTCGATTTTTCCTGGGCCAAACTCTGGAAAAGGTAGCCGGCTCCGGAAACCAAAGGGATGATGATAGCAATGGTCACCACAAACGGTACCATTTGCATGCCACCCCCTTCTGTTTGGGCTTGCGTGGCCACGTTGACAAAATCCGGCCCGGCAGCATTGAAGGGTCGGCGCAAACGGTCAAGCATTTTTGAATCGGCATCCGGCAGCAAGTTGGCTTGCAACAGGCGGTTGAACCAGCGCACGTCGGGCGGGTTGATGGTGAGCCGCCGGCTGATGCGTTGCACCTGGCCGGTTTCCCGGTAGTTGGGCAAAATAAGGTAATACGCGCCGATGTTACCGCGCGCCAGGGCCATTTCTGCCGTTTGCGGGTCGGGAAAAGGTTTAAACAAGTCGGCGGGAATGGAATCAGGAATACGTTGGATTAAGCCGGCCTGATCCACGTAGCCCGTCATCTGCTCCGGCAGATCCGTTTCAGCCGCATCGGCCGGAGGCGTAGGGCCTAACCCACCGGCAGCAACCCAGATGATCATAAAAACCAGCGGCACGCCTATACTGCCCAACCAGAATCCTCGCGCACGCACCCGGTGGCGAAATTCACGAATGGCAATGAGCCATATTTTTGGCATCACTTTTTTCTCCTTTACCTCTGGCGCAAGGCCCGCCAGATTTGCCGGGGTCGCAACGATTGCCCGTGGGCCAACATGGCGGCGCGAAAAATGCGAACCACAAACCAGACACTACCGGCCACGCTGGCGATTAAGATGACCAGGCTGACGATAAGTTGCCACGTTGGCACCGGCGACAACGCCATACGGAAGAGGGCGATCATCGGCGCGGTCAGGGGAAACCAGGTCAGGCCCAGGGCTAACGGGCCATCCATAGCATTGATTAATAAGCCGATGAAATACAAGGGCATCAGGCCTAAAAAACCCAACAGGCCGGACAATTGGCGCGCCTGTTGGCGGTCTCCGGCAATAATGCCCAGGCCGGCGGCCAGCACGGCGTACAAAAAGTAACCCGGCACACCCAATAACAAAGCCCAACTCACCGCGCGCCAGGGAATGTTCAACGGCACGCCGCCGCCGGCGGCAGCCAGGGCCAGCCCCACGGCAATGCCGGCGCCCGTGGCCCAGATGGCCGCTTGCGTAACTGTGAGCAGGGTTATGCCCAATATTTTGCCCATCACCAGCTCCCGGGGCGCCAGCGAGGTAATGACTATTTCCATCGCCCGTTGATCTTTTTCTTCCACAATGGCCGCCCCCATCTGGCCGCTGCCGGTGAGCACCAGCAGACCAAAGGCCATTGCCAGAACCAGGGGCGTGACGATTTGCACCAATACGCCAGGCCCCTCAACCACTTCGCCCGTGGCGCGGGCCACATAGATCAGTTCAGCCGGATCAGAAAACCGCTCTGCCACCCAGCCGGGCTGATCTGCCAGCAGCGCCTGGCGGATAAACCCGGCCAACCTCTCTTGCATTATCATGCCCGGCGCTTCTTGACTATAAAAACGGGGCGTTTCTCCTTGAAAGTAACCCTCTGGAATAACCAGATAACCGTCAATGTGATCTTGTTCCAGGGCGGCCTGCGCAGCATCGGCATTGGGGTAGGCATCTATAGCGATTTCGCTGCCGTCCGGTGTTTCAAATGAGGCAATCGCCAGTTGGCCGGTTTGGTCTACGTAACCCAGCCGGGCGTCAT
>JAFGDY010000217.1 GCA_016931895.1 Anaerolineae bacterium | reverse complement strand
CCCGGGTGGCCCCCTACCTGGAACGGTTACAGACAATCTTGGGCGACTCCCAGGCAGAATCTCAGTTGGGGCCGGAAAATCCTTCTCTCAGGGCGGAATGGCTGGTTATACAATCCTTGGTGTTGTACAAACAAGGTAAAACCACAGAGGGTTTGGCCATAGCTGCGCAGGCCCTGGAAATTGCGCCGGAGCAAGATAGCCGCGTGCGGAGCCTGGCTTATTGGGCGCTGGCCAGCCTCTACCAGTTAAAGGAGGATTACGCCAAGGCTGTCGAAGCGTATCAGGCATCAATTTGGCATGGCCGGACGGCAAAAAACCTTGTTGCGGAAATGATGGGTACGGTGGGCCTGGCCGTGATGGCTTTTGAGCGCGGCCAATTGCATTTAGCCTGTGAGATTGCTGAACCGGTAACTACCCGGCTAGAACGATCAAGTTCTTCACCGCCCATTAGCGCCGTGCTCTATGGACTGCTCGGAGAGGTTTATTATCAATGGCGTCAGATCGAACCGGCGCGCCGCCATACCCTCCGCGCCTTGCAGTTGAGCACACTGGGCGGTTACAATACTGGCGTAATTTTTTGTCGAGTATTGCTCTCGCGTTTGGCTCAACTTGCCGGAGATTTGGAGCCTGCTGCCCGCGAGATCCAACAAGCCGTTGACCTGCTGCCGGTGGAAGCGCCTGATCATGTCAGGCAAGAAACTATTTCCCAACAGGTGCGTGTCTATCTTGCCCGCGAAAAACTGGCCGCCGCCCAGATGGCGCTGCAAGGACAGGGGTTTTCCTTTGGAGATCAATTCTCTTTTCCCGATCTCCCGTCTGGTCAGGGCGTCTCCCACTCGATAGGGCTGCTGTACAACAGCAGCTTGCACGTTCTTCTACACCAGGCTCGGGCTGGACGTAAACTGACCGGCTTGCGTTCCGGGCTCGAGTTGGCCGACCGTTTGATCGCCGGAACAATTCAGGGCCAATACATTCCCGTTGCGCTGGAAGCGCTCTTGCTCCGCGCCCAGATACACGCCGTGTTGGGGAATCAGCAAACCGGCCGGGCAGATTACGTCCGCGCTTTGGAGTTGGCCGAACCGGAAGGTTTCATCGGCGTTTTTGTCGAACAAGGCCCCCCTGTGGCCCAGGCCCTGGCGAACTTGGTCAAACAAAACCGGCTGGGGATCGTTCAACCTGGCTACGTTGAACGCATTTTGGCCGCTTTTTCCACATCGCAATCACCAGGCGCAACGGGCGGCAAGCAGTCCGCACCGGATCTTCCGGCTGAAACCAGACCGGTGGCTCTCATAGAGCCGTTGACCGACCGGGAGTTGGAGGTGTTGGGCTTGATGGCCGAAGGGCTGAAATACCAAGAAATCGCCACAAAGCTATTCATCTCCCTCAACACAGTGCGTTTCCACGTTAAGGCCGTCTACGGCAAGCTCAACGTGAATAACCGCACCCAAGCCATTGAGACGGCCCGCCAACTCCGAATACTTTAAATAAAAACCTACATCTTTTTTGTGGCGCAGACTACATTTTTGGGTGGTTTGCGCCGTTGCCTATTGGGGTAAGATAGGGGTGTCGCCGGCGGATTTTTGTTGGATCAAGGAGTTAAAGAGAATGGATGATGTCTGTACTTACCGCCTTGCAGTGCGGGGCCAGGTGGATGAAAATGTCTTCAACGTTACCAGCCCGCTGCAAATAACGGTGGCGCAGAGGGAGGCGGCGGCCACCGTGTTTACAATCTGCGCCGATCAGTCGGGCCTCATCGGGCTGGTCAGGCATCTGCACTGGCAAGGGTTCGTGATTTTGTCTATATATCGTGAGCAATAAACTAATTATTCTCAATGAGAAAAATGTCTGCTAAAACTATCTCAAATGATTTGTTCAAAGGAGTCTTTACAAATGGAGTCTTTACAAATAACATCTCTACAGATGCCGAAAGAAAGATTATCTTTTTACAATCTAAACGCGACGCGCGTCATCGCCACAACCATTGGCGTGTTCATTGGATTACTCTCTGGCGTGAACCACGGTTTCTTTGAAGTCTTGCAGGGCAACAAGCCCACCGGCGGCCTCTACATCCTTGCAATTGGGGAAGCGCAACGATTCTGGCCCCTGGCTGGCGAGGGTGCCTTTACCCTCATCCCGAATTTCCTGATCACCGGTATCGCGTCAATGATCGTGGGGGTGGCGATCATTATTTGGTCAATCTGGTTCCTGCCCACCAGGCACGGGCGCACTGTTTTCCTGGGGCTGTCCATCCTGAGCTTCCTGGTGGGCGGCGGCATCGGCCAGGTAGCCTTCTTTATCCCGGCGTGGGCCTTTGCGACGCGCATAGGTAAGCCGCTGAACTGGTGGCGGAAGGTACTGCCGCGCAGCACCTGGCCCATCCTGTCCAGACTCTGGGTCGTGACACTTGTGCTGGCGACCATTACTATGCTAATTGGCGTGGAGATGGCTGTTTTCGGCTTCTTCCCTGGGATCACGGACCCCGTCAGCATTGAGGACACGGCCAAGCTCTTTGTGTTTGGGTCTGCCAGTCTGTATGTAATTTCGTTCATCGCCGGGTTCGGTCATGAACTCAGGAGAATGGATCAAAACAATTGAAGTATTTTATGAATATTTTGTACAAGGAGGATAAGTACCATGATTAGGATTATATTTGGGGTATTCATTGTATTGCACGGCTTAGTTCATCTGTTGTACTTTGGGCAGAGTTGGCGGCTCTTTGAGCTGCAACCTGGCCTGGTTTGGCCGGATGGCTCGTGGGCAATCTCCAGGCTTTTTGGCGATGAAACGACAAGACTGCTGGCCAGTATTTTTTTGGTGTTGGCGGCCATTGGTTTTGTGGCCGGCGGGGCAGGCATATTGTTGGGGCAGGTCTGGTGGCGGTTGGTGGTTGTGAGCGCGGCCGCATTTTCTGCCATTCTTTACATTCTTTTCTGGGATGGCGCATGGCACTCGCATTTAGACAAAGTGAACTGGCCTGGTCGAAGCCAGGGATTGAATTTGAACCTTAACAATCGAGTTTCAGGCCAATATTCTG
>JAFGDY010000216.1 GCA_016931895.1 Anaerolineae bacterium | reverse complement strand
TTGTTTGTCTGTTCATAGCCAAATTCTCTACCCAAGGGCGGTTCTGCGCAACTCGCAGACCGCCTATTTTTTATTCTAAATTTAAGTTCTTACCCCAGTGGAATTACCGGGCCATTCCCGTTGCACAACTTATTTAATCCTGAATCCTCAGTGATGAGATCGCCCTGATGTACGACCAACACCATCTCCGTTATCTGGCCGGGTTGCGCTGCCTGCATACCGAGCACAAAGCCCTCTTGACCCAATGGCCGGAGGAACAATTCTTGGCTTTCCCGCTGGTATCGGGCCCCTCCCCCCAATACTGGGGCCGGGGATGCGCCGTCACCTTCAAGCACAACGGGCAGACGGCCAAGCACAAAGGGCTGGTGGTGCTGGCCGGCCCCATCCGGGATCAGTTACGCCACACCCGTCATACCCGCTTGCAAGCCCTCAGCCAAGAGTTAAGTCAGGTCAAAGCCCAGATTGGCCAACCCCGCCTGCGCACCGTCAAAGCCGTGCAACGACGGGCCAATGCCCGCCTGAAAGCCTCCAAAGTGGGCCGGCTGATGTCGGCCACCGCCTATCAAACCCCTGCCGGTCAACTCGACCTGCGCTGGCAGATTGACACCTTCCCCCTGTGGCAAGCCGAACAGAAAGATGGCCGCTATCTGCTGGTCAGCAACGATTGGACCCTGTCTCATCAGCGCATGTTCCAACTCTACCGCGACAAGGACGGCGTCGAAAAACGCTTCCACATTTGCAAAAGCGACTTGCAGGTTTCCCCCCTCTACCTCCACCAAGACCAACGCATCGCTTCCATGTTGATGCTCAACATGCTGGCCCTGTTAGCCTACACCCTCCTGGAACGCCAGACTCGACAGCAAGGTCTCCACCTCACCACCCGCCAACTGATCAAACGCCTGCAAAACCTGACCGTGATCGAAACCCATTGCCACGACGGCAGTCTCTTGCGCCGCCTGACACCCCTTGACCCGGACCAAATTCAAGAAAAACTCAAAACCCTGGCCGCCTCTATGCCGCCCAAACCGCACAGGGTCCGCCTGCTGGCGGCTCAAAATGGCGATGTTACCGGTCAAGCCACCCCCCTGGCCGAAACCACTACCCAGGCTGTACGATTCAGGTTAGCTCCCACGCCTATCGCTTCCGCCAACCCCTTCCTATATCACAAAACCACCCACCGCCAAGTCTATGAGGCCGCCCGCGCCGCCTGCCCGGATTGCGACGAGGTGCTACTGTGGAATGAACGAGGTGAAATTACGGAGTCGTGCATTGCCAATGTGGTGGTGCAGTTACAGGGAAAACTGCTCACGCCGCCGGTTCAATGCGGGCTGCTGGCCGGCACATTTCGGGCCTGGCTGCTTGACCAGAAAAAGATAGGAGAAGCGGTTATTACGCTAGAGAACCTTAAACGGAGTGAGCGTATCTACCTGATAAACTCGGTGCGCGGGTGGCGCGAGGCTCTGTGGGAGGAAGGCGCCCCTCGTTAAATAACGACCAACGACCAACGACGAAATTTGGTCGTTGGCCATTCATCATTCGTCGTTCCTTCGTCATCATCAAGGCAACCTTAAGCCGGCCCGATTAATTTCTATGAAACCTGTTTCAATACGCGCAAGGCGCGGAGGGTTACCCATTTATTGGGCCGGTCTTTTGCGCCAAAATCGCCCCAAGTTTTGCCAGCATAACTGTATTCCAAGGGCCAACGCCCCTGATCATCTTGTTTCGCGCGGATCAAATCCAGGGCATGGCTCAAGCGAGGGTCATGGCCAAAACCTAACTGCGCCAACACTTCCACATTTTGTAACAAATCGGTAATATAAAACACCGGGAAGCCAAACTTCCACCAATTGCGGCTGGGTTTTTCATCGGTTCTGGTCGGGTAAGCGGCTAAAGCCGGGTCGGTGCTGAAAAGAAATTCCACGCCTGTTTCGATGGCCCTTTCAATGAGAGGGGGGCAGCGTTTGGCGGGTAATTTACCAAAGGCCAACATCGCCTTGATTGCGCCCCAGGCGCAGGGCTGCCCACCGTTGTAACCACAGGCAAATCCGGGGCCACAATTCCCGGCATAGTACCGAACAGCGGCCTGCTGATCGGTCACCGGGGCCACCCCTTCACCCATAACACTCCGGGCCAGCCAGGTCAAAGCTGTTTCCAATCTCTGGTCCTCATACCCCAAATCAAGCAGGGCGGCGCAAAGATTGCCCTGGAGACAATCAATGGTGCCCGAAGGAGCGCCGGTCATGGTGAACTGGCCGTTCTCGGTGAGGGCATGGGCCAAAAGGTAGGCGCAGGCAGTAGCAATGCGCTCGTCCATCTCCACGGAAGCGCCTAATTGACTTAACGCGATCATTGACCAGGCGGTCGCTTTATATTTTGGATTGTAACCCGGACCAGGTTTGACCCAGTAGCCGCCTTCATTCATCTCGGCCAGAATAGCGGCGATGGGGCCTTCAGCGCAGGCAGCTTTTTGCGCGGCGCGCAGTTCCTGATGATCCGGCGGGTGATCCAGCAGGTCCCGGAGGGCCAGGTAACGAACACCCGGCGCATCACGCTCTAACAACCAAGATAGGGAATCGCCCTTTAATTGATGTTGCCAGGTCATCATTTCCTCCTGCTATTTGCAGCAAGTCAACGCCCGGTATAACCTGCCCGCAAGGCGCATTTCACCCAAAACCAAGCCTCCACGCAAGACTACACCCCAGTTGAAGCGCAGCTGTTGGCGTCAAGTCAAGGCCATAGTGGCTTGGTTTTTGAACGGCAAGACCACGTTGACGTTAAGTATGCTTACAGGTTATCACTAAATGCCGAATTCGACAATGTGGAAACAGCTTGTAGACAAAGCAGCCACACCATTTGCCGGGCCACAGAGTGTGTCCGGCTCTCAACTTGATCCGCCATTTACACTTTGAAGGCCTTTTCCCCACCAGAAACACAGCTTTTTTGGCGAATTTGGGGGCTGCGATCATTCGCTGTCCTTAATAATTAGCGGTAGGTAAACAGGCCCCGTTTCACCCACCGGCGAGGGTGGGGTTTTATCCGAGAAGGCAAAGACGCCGGTCTGGCAAATTGGTACGGCAATAAGATTTTCCTCCGGGAAGCGATAGATTTGGTAGCCGGGGCAGGTTGCCTCTGTCCAATTGGTTCCAACCAACCGATACAACTTGAGGCTGTTTTCGTCTAGGGCGCTGATATCAGCCTGGGTGTAGGCGATGATAATTACTGCCGGAGGATCGCCGGCCCCTGGTTTTAGGTTGAAGTTGGCTATGGGATCACTCCACAGCTTGTACTTTGAACCCTGATAAGCGGCTACCTCAAAAACTCTACCCTCGACGGGCAGTTCGATTTCTGTACTACCCACCTCAAAACGAGCTACGGCATCCAGACTGGCGCGGGGCACATAGAGGGACACAGTTGGCCTGGGATCTCCCAGCGCGTAGGCAATGGCATCATAGGGTGGTTGTTCTGCCACCAAACTCATATCCGCAAAATTGGTAGCGGCGAGCTGGACAAGGCCATAGGCCAGATTGTTATTGATCAAGTCAGCCTCATCATGCATCTCCGGGATGGTGTCAAAGGGATCAATGACGGCATAGATCTTTTGCTGCCCCACCCCGGCCGCAGCCCAAGTGAGCGAGACCTCTTTTGGTCCGCTTTCTCTGGATAAGAGTGGTATTGTTCTTTGGCCAATAACAATGTTGTTGACCGGGTCTCCCTGGTAAAAGCGGACGTCCACATTTCTGGCCGGTTCGCCGCTAAAGTTACGGATGGTGGCCGAGATGGTCACCGTCTCGCCCAGGTTGGCGTGGGATGGGCTAATGACGATGTTAGGGGAGAAGAGTTTTTGGTCCTCCCCACAGGGCGGCACCTGGGGATTGGCGGGATTCGGGAAGCCGTACCAGGGCAGAATGAAAGCTGGATCAGGCTTGTTGTATAACCGCCAACTGGCCGCCCGACCCGGTTCGGCCTGGTAGTTCAGCACCTGGTAGTTATCCCTGGCCCGGTAAAAGAGGACCCGGGTGGTGAACTTACTGCTATCTGGCTGGGGCGCAAAGAAATAACTGAAGGTAGTGTCTTGGCTGGTGGTCAGCCTATCTGTCTCCAAATGCGTATTGGAATAGTCACCCTGAACGTGAGCCTTAAAACTACCGCTCACATTGACCACCTTTAGTTGAGCCTCGCCCGACACTTCTACTTCGGCCCTGGCGCTAATGGAATGTTGAAAAGACACACTGCTAAAGGCGCTCTGTAGTTTTTCGTACGTTATCTCACCCTCGGCCCAATCACCCTCAATGGCATCATAAGTAAGTTCATAGCCGGGGTCGTAATCCGCAAAGGTCACGTCGCCAATCGGGTCATAAGACCAGACATTGTTGGGTTGGTGGCCGGCGGCATACCACGTTTCATCACAGGTGCCGCTATAGTAACCCCCGGACGTATCAGGATACTGGGTAACGGAAATCAAGGGGAAGGCCACGGTGATGAATACGTCTTCAGATGGCTCTCCCGCGGAACCTGATAGCACCGGATATTCCCACACGCCGTAGGGCGTGCCAAAATAGACCACCTTGTCGTCGTTGGCGGCGATGACTTTGCGCCGGAAACCGATAGATTGAATTGCTTCCGTGCTCTTTTCAAAGTTGCCCCCGTGGGTCGCGTTAATGCTGGTTCTGGCGCACGCCTTTACCTCGGCAATACCTGCAACGCCGCCCCCGGCACATGCCTCTGCTTCCATACCTGCCGAAATTTCATAGGCATGGACGGTTTGAATGGTCTGCTCTGATGACGTAAAATCTAACGCGGCGTATTTGGCATGGGTACAATCCGGGCTATCGGGTGAGGGATTGCACTCGCCTTCCGGGCTCTCGATGAGCTGGTAATTCCCCTCGGCGTCCTTGACCAAATCCCGGTGTTTGGGCGGCATGTTGAGCAGGGCCACTAGGGTGTCAACCCGGTTCTGCACCCGGTAACTAGGCGGGCCGACGCGAATACTTTCGCCGGTGACGGCGCCCGTGGTCAGGTTGGGAGATCTTACAGATGGACTGAAAGGACTCACCGTCCCCCAGCCTACGACCCTTAAGCCTGTTGCCGGGTCGAATTCGATCACCCTGAGAGTTCCGCCCCAGTATGCCTCCGACTCAGAGTCATAAAATA
The DNA here is from genome assembly GCA_016931895.1 of Anaerolineae bacterium. Classification (NCBI taxonomy): domain Bacteria; kingdom Bacillati; phylum Chloroflexota; class Anaerolineae; species Anaerolineae bacterium. The sequence goes on along the minus strand of JAFGDY010000216.1, from coordinate 2,814 downwards.
CAATCTCCTCCTTCATATCCCGGTCAAGATCGCCCACGGCCAACCGATCAAGAAAGGTGCGATCGCGATAGCTTGGTATGGCGTACACCCCGGCTGGGGTTGGAAAGGGCTTTGGGCTGCTCGAACTGTTATATTCCGCTACATACAGGTTGCGTTCCATGCTAGGCCACCGTAACCCCGGCTCAATATCCTGACCCAAGGCGCGGGGCAGGGTAAAGACGAGCTCGTCCACACCGTCCCCGTCTACATCACCAGCAGCCAAGGCGATGCCTGTCAAGTCTTTTTCGGTAACTGTCCCAAACCAGGTGCAGCCTCCTAGTTCATAAAACCAACCCCGGCGGCTTGAAACCTCGCGATCGAGTAGATAAGCGTGAACTTCATATTCAAGCCCTCCGCTACAAGGACGCACCCAGTCTGAATAAGTCACGATCTCGTCTTCCGCATCCCCATCAAAGTCGCCCGAAGCTATGTTGAGCGTTGAGGCAAACTCAAGACCAGACTCCCCTGGATAGATAAATCCATCTGTTGAATCTGTCCAGGTGATCACCCAAGGCTCACCCGGGGTGACCGCATAGACGTTAACGCCATAGCGGTATTGATCGGGGAGATAGACAACCCCGATTTCATCTCCTGCTTGCTCTTTATCAAAATCTCCAATCGTGATTCTGAAATGGTTCCCCACAATGGCCCCGGTTCTACCGACCCGAATCGGTTGAAAGCCATATAGCGTATCGTACACAAATATTTCGAAAAGGTTAGAGTGTTGATAGGCCAACACAATCTGCTCCCGTCCATCTCCCGAAAAATGACCTGTCTCAACATCCACCATCAGGTTAACATTCCAGGTGGGATCGATAGTAATCGTAGTCTGGAAATCCGTTCTATATTCAAAACAACAGGCCGTCAAACCGCCCAGATCGGTCCAGCCCGTTCCGTTGCTCTTGGTCTGCAGGCTGCCATCTGCCTTTTGGGCAAACAGGTCTGTGTGTCCACTCGACACTGCGCCCCCCATCCCAGAGGCGATCGGTCCGCCCCCGGAACTCCAACTGCCCCAGCTCCCCCCGCTGTACTCGATTTGCCACAACTGTTGGTCTGAACCACGCGCATAGACCACAATCTGGCCCGGCGCTGGCGAAACTGCGGTTGGGGCGGAGGTGATTGTGACGCCTTCGTCCATGCCCGCCAGGCTCACCCGTTGCCACTGGTAGCTGCCGTCAGGCCCCATGTCCCAATGGCCGTCATAGGTGAGATACCACAGGGCCTCATCCACGCCGCGGGCAAATACCTGCATGTGGTTGGCGTCCCAAGAGACCACGCCCGCCCCGGAGGCAAGCATGCCGCCCAGGTTCACTGCCTCTTCCCAGGTACTGCCGTCGTCGGAATGGAGCCAGCGCAAGGTATTGTCCGGGCCGACCCGGAACAGGTCAAGTCCAGCGCCACGGGCCACGACAGCCGGAGCGGGTAATTCGGGCATGGGTACGAGTCGCTGCGGCATCGGCCCACTCCCGCCACCATTCACTTGCTGCCAGTCACCCCATAGCCCAGAGGCCCAGTGAACGCGGTAGATCTCGTTGTCGGTGCCAATCGCAAACACATCCAACTCGTCCGGCCCTCGTGAAGTGATGGCCGGGCCAGACGCCAGCAGGCCGCCGGCTGCGTTGCTCCAATCCAAACAATTGCCGCCGGCAATATCATAGCTACAATACCAGAGAGCCTGATCATAGCCGCGCACGACCAGGTCAATCTGCCCACTGCTGCGCGCGACGGCCGCCGGAGCGGAGGTGCTTTTGCCGAGCGAACCGTTCAGTTCCCCGACGGACAGGTAAACATAATTGTCCGCGCCGATCCAGGCGGCAATCTGCTCGGCCTGACCGTCCCCGTTGAGATCGCCTGCGGTGATATCGTTCGCGGGAAAGTTGCCGATTGAGGTCTGGCTGCCAGGGATGACACTGAGCGTGGGCGAGATGTAGTTGAAGGTTTGCAGGGCAAAGCTGCTGAAATTATCATAGGAACTAAACAGAACCTGATCCCTGTTGACCAGACCATAATTCCCCGCCAGTGGGTCGAGACCATCTGCGGCCATGGCGTCCACGCCGCTGATCTCGACGAGCTCCTGCGCCCCTAACTCGTTTTCGCGGACTACCTGGGTGCGGTAACTCCCGGCCCGCGACAGGTGGCCCGGCTCGTGGTGGGGAATTGGCTTGGCCGGGGTCGGGTAGCCGGGCATCCCGCCGGGTTCCGGCTCACCCTCTCCAATCGGCCCCTGCGCCTGCGCGACCGGGATGAGTCCCAGAGCAGGCTGAACCAACAGTGCTAATAAAGTTATCAGAATTACGAGGTGTTTCATCGGATATCCCTCCTAAAAGTTAACCTGAACCAACTATTTGCTGTTCTTGAAGATCAGCGGCAGATAGATATCCTGTGCACTGCCAGAGGCCGACTGATATTCATACGCGCCGATGTCGAAACCAGCGCCGACTGGCCGCGAGTTGCCGTCCAGGTCGGTGGTCACCCCCACGTCCTGACCGTGATCAATTGCCGGGCTGGCGGTGGACAGGTGATAGTCGTCGCCCGCCGGATCGAGGAACAGCGGGTTGGTGCCGCTGAGGCTGTGGCTGCCGGTGACGACGCTGGTCGGCGCGTTGTAGAACAGGTTGTAATCCGAGGTCACCGCGCCGCCGGCCTGCTGGATGCCGGTGGTGTAGCTGGCGACGATGGTGTTGGTTATGCTCATTGACTAACACTTTTAACATTTATCTATATTCCAGACAGTTGGAGTATGGTCAGGTCTCATTATTAGTTTGAAATTGTTCA
>JAFGDY010000215.1 GCA_016931895.1 Anaerolineae bacterium | reverse complement strand
TTCTTGGATTAACACTCATATAGATTTTCGCCTATTTGAAAAGTGTCAACTTAACTATTCGTAAGAGATGAACCATCCCTATTTTTTTGACATAATCTGCATCTTCCAGCGCGAGTCTGTATCCAACTGCCCCCCTTATATTTCCCCCTACCTATTTATGAGTAGGGGCCACTACGCCATTCTGCCTACTGCCTAAGCCAATTCAACAAGGCCAAATATATGATTCTTCCATTCAAAACTATGTCCGGTCAGCCGATGTATTCCCACCAGTTTTGTGGCATACTGAGGGTGTCATTACCAGTACTTATTTAACCTTAATTTTCAGGACAAGATGATGAACATCCGCTGGATTTTAGTGATCATAATTATTTGCGCCGCTATCTTAACTGCCGGTTATCGCCTGACCCAAGCCGAGCCGGAAACGGTGGTGGCGGCCCCGGCTTTGGCGGTAACAGCGCCGGTTAAAGACGTGTCTCTGGCCGCTCAAGCCACAACGCTGGCCGAAGTAGAGGCTCGCGGCGTTGCGGCCGTGGTTGAACAGATGATTGTTTTTGCCGACGAGAATTTTGGATACCACCTCAACTATCCCGCCGCCTGGGAAATGACCCAACTTTCGGCAAATGTGGTGCTTTTCCACTCTGCGGATGGCGGGACCAAAGTAAAGGTAGAAGCAGCCGGGCCAATGCCCGCCGATGGTTTGACCCCTTTTGTGGACCGCAGCTTGTATAATGAAAAAGTGTTGAGCCGACAGTCGCTCACTATTCACGGTTACCCGGCGGAGCGCGTGATCGCCTTTGCCAATAGCCCCGGCGGCCAAAAAACTACCTTTTACATTGAGGCCGACGCTTCCGCTTACGTTATCACCGGTATCGGCCAGCAGAGCGTTATTGAAAAGGTAGCTCGCTCCTTTAATGCGCCGCAAGTTGTGGCGCAGCGATAAACTTGTTGCTTGTTTGCTCTTTGCTCCATGCACCCCCTGGTTTGTCAGGGGGTGTTTTTTTTGATAAGATGAAACTTGGAGAAAAAAATGTATTTACCTGATTATCACGGCGGCAGTATTGTCAACTTAATGAGTTCAATTGGGCAGGCGTTGGGCGGGGAATCGTTATACGCCCCCCTGACGGCGTTGTTGCCGGCAGAACTGGCGGCCTCGCGGAATATTGTTTTGTTGGTGATAGACGGCCTGGGATATGAATACCTGACCACCAGGGGGCAGGATAGTGTTTTTTATAAACATTTGCGGGGTCAAATCACCTCGGTCTTTCCTTCAACCACGGCGGCGTGCGTCACCACGTTTGCCACCGGCGTTGCGCCCCAACAGCACGCTATTACGGGCTGGTTTGTGCATCTCAAAGAGTTGGGCGTGGTATCGGCCATTTTGCCTTTTAAGCCCAGGCATGGCGGCCCGCCGTTCGGCCAGGCTGAAATCAAGGCCAAAGATATCTTTGACCAGCCGCCGCTTACGGCCAGCCTCAAAGCTGATTCTTACGCCATTATGCCCAAAGATTTGGTCAAGTCAGATTACAACCAGGCCACAGCCGGACGGGCCAAATTGTTGGCCTACCGGAATTTGGGCCATTTTTTCAAACGCCTCAGAAAGACTATTCTGTCGGGCCGGGGAAACAGGCAACAATACATCTACGCTTATTGGCCCAAATTTGATACCTTATCGCACGAGCAGGGTAACGGCAGCCAGAAAACAGCCCGCCATTTTGCCGAATTGAATAAAAAACTGAGCGCGTTCCTGGCTTCGCTCAAACATACCGATACAACCCTGATTATCACCGCCGACCACGGTTTTATTGACAACGAAGCCGCCCAAAGAATCGAGTTAAAAAATCACCCCAAACTACAGGCTGCCCTGGCCCTGCCCCTGTGCGGCGAAGGGCGGGCGGCCTACTGTTATGTCCGTCCGGCTAAAACGGCCCAGTTTGAGGATTATGTTGCCGCGCATCTTGGCGATAAGGCTGAATTGTTTAAAAGCGAAGCCTTGATTGCCCAAAATTATTTTGGTTTATTTGAACCTCATCCCAGGTTGTTTGACCGGGTGGGCGATTATGTTTTGCTGATGAAGGATAATTACGTAATCAGAGATTCTCTTTTGGGCGAATCCAGGCAGGTGCATATTGGTTATCACGGGGGAGTAAGTAAAGCAGAGATGTTTGTGCCGCTGATTGTCATTAAAAAATAGGCCTTAGCCTTCCAGCAATTCAACCAATTGGCCGGGCGTGGTTACCCGGATGCCATAGGCTTGTTTCATCAATTCGGCCATTTCTTCCAATACTTGCCCAATTTCAATGCGTTTGCTTCTGATTTTATTTTGCAGCTCAAGGTCGCTTTTGGCCGCTGTGCCCCGGCTGGCTTCTTGTTCCAGCAGGAGGTCCAGGTCTTTTAACCAGGCCCCAATCCACTCGAGCCGTTTTTCCAGCCAGCTTTTCCAAGAGGTTAGAATAGAGTCGTCTATGGTGGGTAGGAGTTGATTGTTGGCCGTTGTTACTCTTTCCGCATCAGGGGGAATGGGCACGGTAATAGGCTGGCCAGGTTCTATTTCGTTGCGACAAATTTTTAGCAGGTTGTCGGTGGCCCCAAAAAGCCATGCCAACTCGCCGTTGACAAAGCCTTGATCGCCCGGTTCCAGATTGAGGCCGGTGACAATGCCGGAGATAATCAGCCCCCCCAGGGCTACCGGGTTGGCCACTGCTTTGTTCCCACCTCTGAGTGATAGTCTCCTGCCGGTTGAAATGATCGCTTCTTCAGGGGGGAGCATGGCGGTGGAAGTAGCAGCGGGAGGCGGAGCGACAGGAGGCTGGGTTTGGTTGAGTTGTTGGGTGAGCCGGTCAAAAAGGCCCTTGGGCGTATCCCCCACCGGTTTTTGTTCGTCGGCCACTTTAGAAATGAAATCAAGCTGCGCTTGTTCACCGGAAGGCTCGTAAGAATTGGCGCAGCTTTGCACCAGTTTCATGGCGGCGCCGGAGCTTGAAGGTTCCAAGAGCCAACTGCCCAGGATGTCCTGGTAGGCCGGATTGAGCACGCTGACGGTTTTGGCCAGGATGTCTTGCATGCTAGTGGACAGGGAGAGAATCAGGCTATCGGCTTTTTGCCAGTCGCGCCAGGCACGGAGGTCTTTGGCATCGCCAAAAATTTCATCCGTAATCCAGTTCCGTAATTCGGTGGAAAAAAGATGATAGGCGGAATTTAATGGGTTTTTGATGACCAGGGCGCGTCGTTCCAGGTCGGGCATCACTTGTTCAGCGCGGGTATAGAAGGTTTCCAACTCGGCGATGGTATCCTCACCTCCATCACGTTCCAATTCCCGCAGGGCCATGACGGTCAGTAGGATTTTTTCGGCGGAGCTGGAGTCGTGCCAGTAATCCCAAAATAGAGGCCCAGCCTCACCATGCACTTGCTCAACCACATAATGGCATCGCGCCGGGCTGTCCATCTCTTTTTCATGAGCGGCAAACAGGTGATGACCGGCCATTTGCAAAAAATGAGGATGGTAACCGGCCACCGCAAAAATCACGTTCAGTTCGCTGATGAGGAACTTAACGCCGGTCTCGGCCAGGTATTGTTCAATCAGGTCTGTGGCTTCTTCCTCCGAAAAAGCGCGCAGGTGGATGGTCGCAAAAATATTAAAGAAGGGCGAAGACCGCACTTCTTCGGAATGGGTCAGTTCCACCAGGCTTTGGCGGCTGGAAGTGACCAGGGCCAAATTGTGGTGGATGGCCAGGGCGCGCAACCCGCCAAAAAAATCGTTGTCAAAATGCTCATTACGGGTAACGGTTTCAAATTCGTCAAGCAGCAAAACAATGTAGAGATCCGCTTCATCAATCAAGGTGAAGATGTCGTCCAAGGTGTAATTATCAATGGTTTCGCTCTTTGTGGCCAGGTCAATTTCAGCCACAATACCTTCGTGGCCCTTGATCGCTCGTTGGACGGCGCGTAAGACCCGCTGCCAAAAACGAGCCGGCATGGTGCTGTCTTCCAGGAGTTGAAAATCCTGGTAAATGAAAATATACTTCTCAGACTCAAGGCCAAATTGAGCCTGCGTCTCTGGATGGGCCAGGTATTTGAGCAGCGACGTTTTACCCGTGCGGCGTTCGCCGACAATGGAGGTTGACTCAAAAGCGGAGAGCAGGCGGCTGTAAACCTGTTCCGCTTCGCGGCGATGGCCAATAAATCGGGCCGGGGCGTCAATGGGTTTGCCATAGGTAAAAGGATTAATGCTCATACTCTCAACTCCACGATAAATTTAGGGCGACCAACTGAGGCGTTCTTCGATCCAGCCGGTGGAATTGGCCTCATCGTAGAATACTGTCCCGTCGGGCGAACCTTCTATTGTAAATAGTTTTTGTAGATTACCGCCATCGGCGCTCATCACCAAAATGGCCCATTCCCCGTTGCGATTACTGACAAAGGCAATGGCCCGGCCATTGGGACTCCAGGTGGGTAGGCCGTCTTGAGCTGAGTCGGTGGTTAGTCGTCTCAGGTTAGAGCCATCGGCGTTGATGCGGTAAATATCCCAGTTACTCTCGCGATTAGACATAAAAACAATTTGCCGGCCATCCGGCGATAGGGCCGGGGCGTAATCTGCGCCAGAATCCGTTACATCCTCGTAGTTGGAAAAATTGGCGGGGGCAATCCGTAAGCCTGCGCCGCTACTGCCCCAGCCCTGAAAGATAACCTGGTTGTTTGCGCCCCAGGTAGGATATTCACCTTGACCCATCAACCGGGCCGGATTATTGAGAAAGTCTGCGTTGGGCGAGGCGTGGTAAAATTCTGAGGCCCGGCTGCCGCTACGACGGCTTAGAAATAAAATGGTGCTGCCGTCGGGACTCCAGGTGGGGAGTTTGTCTTCCAGGTAGTTACTGATCAAAATTTCGTAGCCGCCGCTGCTGTTAGCCGTAACCAATCCCCGGCTGTTGGCGGCCCAGGAGATAAAGGCAATCCGGGAGCCGTCGGCGTTAAAGGCGGGCTGGCTGGCCTCGCGGCGATAGCGGATGGTTTCGCCACCGGCCACATTGCCAAAATAAAGGTCGTAGCTGGTTCCGGCAAAAACTGGGTAGGCAATGGTCCCTTTCAACGAGGCCGCCAGCGCCGGCATGGTGGGGGTGGGCGATGAGGTCGGGGTGGCGGTGGTTGTTGGTTGGGGCGTGTTGGTGGGGGGAACGGGAATTTCCGTAGGGGTCGTCTCTACTGGGGGGGGCGGAGGTGTAATTTGTGCCACAACGGTGGCTTCTACTACGGCGATGCTGGTGGCCGTGGCCTGGCTGGCCTCAATCGCTTCCACCGCCATCGTAGCCGAAGCGAGCGCTTTAGCCAGTTCTTCGGTATCGCCTTCTTGTTGGGCTTCGGCTATCCGGGTGTTGGCCAATATGAGGGCCATTTGGCTTTCTGCCGCCTGGGTGCTGTTGGCTTTGACCAAAGCGGCCAGTTCTGCCACCCTGGTTTCGGAGTCGATGGTTTCTTCAACGGCATCTTGAAAATCTTCGTACAATACAACGGTAAACACCAGCAGGCCCAGTAAGAGCAAGCCCAACGCCGGGGCCAGCCAGCGTCGGGCGCGTTCTAACGAGGTTGGGGCTTCGGCCAGGCGTTGCTGTTCCAGCCGTTCCCATTCTGTGGCGGCTTCGTTGAGTTCTTCCCGGACCCACCCCAATTGTTTATATTGGCGCAACCATTGTTGAATTAATTCAATCCGAAATTCGTACGGCTCCTGGCTGTTGATAATGTCTCTTTCAAAAAGACGTTTCAGCCCGGTGGTTACCTCGCCGGGGGGGGGATAGAATTTTGCGCTGCGCAGGGTGCGTTCCAGATTGCGGCGCATCACGCCCCCTTTGTGTTGCGGCGCCACGTGGGCCAGGGCGGCCAGGAGCGCCTGTTCTACCGGGGCTGAGTCGTCCCAGATAAATTGCAGATTGGGCGTGGCCTGCTCAATCACGTCGCTTAAAACAGCGTCTACATCTGCTGCGTCCAGTTGTTCCGGCTTCCGTTCGGTCCAGCGGGTGAATAGATTGTGGCACAGGAGTTGGGTGTAATAGGGTTGGCCGGAGGTCAGGCGCAAAATCCGTTCAATGGCGGCAGGCGTGTAGGTGTAATATTTGGCCACCGGTCCGGTGATGAGGTCTTCGGCAAAATCTCGTTCTAAAAAACTGATTTTGCGATAAACGGCCAGGTTGAATAGCTGTGAAGAGTCGCGGGCCTCTTCCACCCGGCTGCCCAGGGCAAAAATAAAGTTAAGATGATTGGTGCCCTGAATGAGCGACCGGAGATAGTCAAAAATACTATCCGGCAATTCTCCTGCCTGAACGCGCTCTTCCAGGCGATTGGTTTCATCAAACATTAGCAACAGGCGGCGCGGTTTGAGCGCCTCTATAATGGGCGGCAGGAATACTTCTTCAAAGTGGTGGCGGGGGTGAGCCTCAAAATCGCGGCGATCGGGCCGGTCTAATTGGGGCAGTCCTTCTACTCGGCGCAGGGCCAGCCCAATTTTGCGGGCCATTTCCCACAACAGGCCGTCCATACCTTCCAGGCCCATGCCTTGCAAATCCAGCAAAACCGGCACGTAAGTGTCGTCGCCCAGTTTATCCGGCATGTGATAAAGAACAGAAGTTTTGCCGGCCCGCCGCTCGCCGTATAATACAATGGCGTTGTCTTGATACTCGCCGCGCAGGTGTTGACGCAGCCAGGCGTACACGTCATCGCGGCCAAAAAACATGGCCGAGTCTTTCACCGGCGACCCGGCAATATAGGGGTTGACGATAAAAGCGTTGTTTTCTATTGGCATAAAGGGTGCCCCATGTGATGGTGAAATTGTCTTGACGTTCGGCAATAAAAATCTATAGAATTATAGATGGTTATGTCTAAAGAGTCGAATGAGACGGGAAAATTGCCGGGTTTTTGGACTTTATCCATTTGCTCCCCCTTTGGGGGTCTGGTATACTTTTTCTCACATTGGATGAGGCCAAAATGCTGATTGATTCTCATTGCCACCTCAGTTTTAACACCTTTGATGAAGACCGGGATCAAGTTGTAGCCCGGGCTAAAGAAGCCGGGATAACGGCTATTGTTAATCCCGGCATTAATGTGGCAGACAGCCGGCAGGTTGTGGCGCTGGCCCAAAAAATCCCTGAACTCTATGCCGCCGTTGGCGTGCACCCTAATGATGCGGCTGGCTTTGATGAGGCAGCGCTGGCTCAATTGCGCCAATTGGCCGACCACCCCAAGGTGGTGGCCATAGGCGAGATTGGCCTGGATTATTACTGGGACGCAGCGCCGCGCCCGGCGCAGCGCCGCGTTTTTGAGCAGCAGTTGGCATTGGCCCTGGAACTCAACAAGCCCGTCATCATTCACCAGCGCGACTCGGCGGCAGATACAATGGCCGTATTGCGGCAGTGGAGCATGAAAGGCGACCACCCCGGCCTGGTGCTGCACTCTTTTTCCGGCGACCCGGCCATGGCCGAAGAAGCGATAGAGTTAGGCTTTTACATTGGTATCACCGGCCCGGTGACGTTCAAAAACGCCCGTGATTTACCCGGCATTGTGGCTTGGCTGCCGCCGGAACGGATCTTGGTGGAAACCGATGCGCCCTTTCTCTCGCCGCATCCTTTCCGGGGCAAACGCAACGAACCGGCGCGGGTCAAGCTGATTGCCGAACGTGTGGCCCGGTTGCGCCATCTATCTTTGGCCGAAATGAGCGCTTGTTTAACCAACAATACGGTCACGTTGTTCAATCTCTCCCTGGGGATGGATTGAGCTTTAGGGAGAAAAGGAAATCAATGCCCTTCATAAGTAACTTACTCAACCTTGTTGCCGCAGACATCAAACACGTTGAAAACAAAATGCGTTCCGGCATTGCCGAAAGATACAGCGATTTGCAGGCCGTGGTTGATTATTTGATGGACGCGGGCGGCAAACGATTGCGCCCGGCCCTGACCCTCATGGCCGCTAATTTTTATCCGGTGGACAAGGAAAAAGCTTATGCCCTGGCCGCATCGGTAGAATTGCTGCACACCGCCACCCTGGTTCACGACGACCTGATTGATAACTCCCTCTTCCGGCGCGGCCTGCCCACCTTGAGCGCCAGCTGGAGTCCCGGCGCAACTATTCTCACCGGCGATTATCTTTTTGCCCGTTCCGCCGAATTGGCCGCTGAAACTAAAAACGTGCGCATTGTGACCATTTTTGCCCAAACCCTCATGACCATTGTGGGCGGCGAACTCCAGCAGATGTTCCAGGACGGCCAGGGCAATATTCCCACCATGGAAGAGTATCGCCAGCGCATTTTTGCCAAAACTGCTTCACTGTTTGCCGCAGGCACGCAAACGGGCGCGATTCTTTGTGGCGCGTCTGAAGAAGAAATCCAGGCCCTGCACGATTACGGATATCAGTTGGGCATGGCTTTTCAGGTGGTGGATGATATTCTTGATTTCCAGGGCGATGAAGATCGGATTGGCAAGCCGGTAGCCAATGATTTACGGCAGGGGATCGCCACCCTGCCGGTGATGTGTTTTGCCAAAAAATCGCCCCACCACCCCGTTCTCTTTAAAGCGGTGCGCCGCGAGCCGGTGAGCGACGAAGAAATTTTGGCTGTAGTGGAGCAAATCCGGGCATCCGGCTGTATTGAAGAAGCCATGACCGAAGCCCACCGTTTTGCTCGTCAGGCTCAGGCCGCTTTAGAAATTTTGCCCGACAACGCTTACCGCCAGGCCATGCATGGGTTGGCTGAATATACGGTAGCGCGGGATATTTAATGTTCAATGGTTGCCCGTTATCACCTTATGGACCTGTCAATTGTCATTGTCAATTGGAACGTTAAAAACCTGTTGCGCCACTGTTTACAATCCTTGGACACAGCCTGCCAATCGTCCCCTGATTTAACCACCGAAATCATTGTGGTGGACAACGCCTCTACCGACGGCAGCCCCCAAATGGCGCGAGAAGAATTTCCCCAAATCCGCCTCATTGCCAGCGATGACAACTTGGGCTATGCTTGCGGCAATAACACCGGCGTAACGGCGGCAGCCGGCCGTTATGTTTTTATCCTTAATCCTGACACCGTTGTTCAATCCGATACATTGACCCGGATGGTGAACTATATGGATGCCCGGCCCCAGGTTGGCGCATCAGGCCCGCAACTGCTTTGGCCGGATGGCTCAACCCAATCCTCTCGTCGCCGTTTCCCCACCCTGGGCAGCCTGTTTTGGGAAAGCACGCTGCTGGGGCAGTGGTTTCCGCAAAATCGTTACGCCCAACGTTATCATCTGGCCGACATCCCGCCCGATCAAACGCAAACAGTGGATTGGCTGGTCGGCGCGGCATTGCTGATCCGGCGGGAGGCCTGGCAGCAAGTGGGTCCCATTGACCAAGAGTTTTTTATGTATTTTGAAGAAACCGACTGGTGCCGGCGGGCGGCGGAAGCCGGTTGGGAAATTCATTATCTGCCGGAGGCCAAAGTTACCCATTACGAGGGCCAATCCAGCCAGCAGGTGATGGCTGCCCGGACCCTGCGGTTTCAACGCAGCAAACTGCGCTATGCCCGCAAATATTTTGGGCGGGGCTGGGCAACCACGCTGTATTTTTTTCTGTGGGCCACGTTTGCCATTCAATGGACTGAGGAGACCCTCAAGTGGCTCATCGGCCATCGGCGCGACCTGCGCCGCGAGCGGATGAAGGCTTATGGGCAAATTTTGCGCGAATTGTGAACCGTCAATCGTCAATCGTAAATCCAAAATGAAAGTAACGTTTCTCACCGGCGAATATCCCCCTATGCAAGGCGGCATCGCCGACCATACGGCTTGCTTGGCCGAACACCTGATTCCGTTGGGCGTGGAGTCTTCCATCTTAATTGGCCGTTATTGGCAAGATGCCGCCCATGAGGTCAATATCTCCTGCCTCCCCTTCCCTGCCCACATCCACCCGGTTCTTCCCAACTGGGGCTGGCGTTGCTGGCCGGGTGTCGTTCACTTTTTAAAAAAGCATCAGCCTGATGTCTTGCATATCCAATACCAAGCCGCCGCCTTTGACCTGGGCGGCTGGGTCAACTGGCTGCCCTGGTATTTCCAAAAACGCAACCTCAAAACCCGGATTGTAACCACGTTTCACGATTTGCGCGTGCCTTATATTTTTCCCAAAGCCGGTTCCTTCCGGTGGCGTTCTATGTTGGCTCTGGCCCGCCACAGCCACGCCGTCATCTGTACCAATCGCCAGGATTTGTACACCCTGCAAACGGCCCTGAACATCGAGCCATCTTCCTCTGCGCCCCGCCTGGCCCACATCCCCTTGGGCAGCAACGTGGAACCCCAACCTCCGGCCGATTTTGATCGCCCAGCCTGGCGCAAAAAGTACCAGATCACGGCGGAAACCCTGCTGCTGGCCTATTTTGGTTTTCTTAACCAAAGTAAAGGCGGCGAGGAACTCATTGAAGCTTTGGCCTTATTGCGGCAGCAGGGAATTGACGCCCGGCTCCTGCTCATCGGCGGTGAGATGGGTCACGCCGATCCAACCAATGCGGCTTATGCCCAAAAAGTGCAGACCCTGATTGACCGCCATTGCCTGGCCGGTTTTATCTACCGTACCGGTTACGTGGGCCTGCCCGAAGTTTCGGCCAATCTGCTGGCCGCCGACGTGGTGGTGATGCCTTACCGGGATGGCGTTTCTTTTCGTCGCACCACGCTCATTGCGGCCCTGCGGCACGGCTGCCCCGTGGTCAGCACTTTCCCCACCGATGCTTCGCTCGTTCCTGAAATCAAGCCGGGCGAAAATATGCTCCTGGTTCAACCCCGCAATGCGCGTGCTTTGGCCGGAATAATCAGTCCTCTGGCGCAAGACCATGTTTTGCGGCAGAAGTTATCGCAGGGGGTGAAAGTGTTGGGTGGTTTGTTTGAATGGAATAACATTGCCCGCCATACAACTGAATTATATCGAACCCTAAAAATCTATTAACCATTTATCATTAGGAGTTGCCAATGCCATCCCCACCTTTAACCAACACTAACTTACAACATTTCATTGATGCCCACCAAATCCAGGCCACCATTTTGCCCATGAACCAACACACCCCCACCGTGCCCGATGCGGCGCGAGCCTTGGGGGTTGCGCCGGAACAAATCATCAAATCGTTGGTGTTTTTGGTAAAGGAGGAGCCGTTGCTGGTGATAAACAACGGCCTGGCCAAAGTGGATCAACGTAAAATTGCGGCTTATTTGGGGGTAGGGAAGAAACAGGTTAAATTTGCCGGCGCTGAACAGGCATTGGCTATCACCGGCTACGTGGTGGGCAGTATGCCGCCCTTTGGTCACCGGCAAAAGCTGCGCACGTTGGTAGACCCGGCGCTGACGGGGTTTGAAGTAATTTTTGGCGGGGGAGGAGCTATTGACGCTATGCTGCGCCTGACGCCGGCTGAGTTGGTGCGGGTCACCGGCGCAGAAATGGTTGCGGTTTCTGATTGATTTTACTGATATTTGACGATTTATGGGTTCAGTTTGAGTTTTGCCTTTTCTATTCGTTCGGCCAGGGGGGGATGGGTGTAAAACATGATCTTCTCCCACGTAGGCACCTCCACCATTGCCAGATTCTCTCGCGCCAGGCGTTCAAACATGGCGGCAGCGGCGGCGGGTTTTTGGCTGACGGCCAGGGCAAAATCATCAGCCTGACTTTCAGCAAAGCGCGAAACACCGTTGATTAAAGGCATGGTCAATATCCCAACCAGGGCCATTACCCCCAGCAAGTAGGGATAACCGGCCACATCGTGCGGCCCGATCCATCCCATCCGCCGCCATATCCGGTTGCTCCAAAAACGCCAAACAAATAAACCCAGCCATCCTGTGGCACAGGCGGCCAGCGTGCCCAGCAGCACGTGCCGATATACCCAATGCCCCATTTCATGAGCAATCACCACCTCCACCTCATCGGAAGGGTGTTTTTGCAGCAGCGTGTCCCAGATAAAGATTTTGCTGGCCCCTCCATAGCCGGTGAGGTAAGCGTTGATGGTGGTGGTTTTGTTGCTGGCGTCAATGATAGCGATGTCGTCAATAACCACGCCGGCCCGGTTGGCCATTGTTTGGAGGCGATGTTGCAGGTGGGGGTCGGTGACCGGCGAAATCTCGTAAAACAACGGCTAACCACAATTGGCTCCAGCACAATGTAGCCAAACGTGAAGAGGGTGAAACCAAGACCCGCCCAAATTGGCCAGCGGCGGGGCGCAAGTTTGAGCAGAAGATAAAAACCGCCAAAGGTGATGAGGGTGGTCATCCAATTCACCACCCAGCCAATCCCAAAATCGCGCAGCCACGCCGCCAGGGTTTGGGTGGAGAGGCCAAACTGGTGGCGCAGCACAAAGCCACTGTAAATGGAAAACGGAAAGTAAATCAACGAAAGTCCCAGGCTGAACAGGGTCAGATAGAGGCCGATGATTAGCACATCGGCCAGTGATAACCGGTTACGGGTGAGGCGGGCCAATCGCTGGTCGAGCCACTTGAAACCGGGAACTCGCCGGATAGGCGGCAGCCATTTGTCTGTGAGCCAGGCTCTCAGTTTGACCGCCAGCCCACTGTATTGCATCAGGAACAGTAAGATCGGATAAATCAGGAGTCGTTCGACGCGAATGGATAGACTCAGGCTGTGTAGGGCCTCG
The DNA here is from genome assembly GCA_016931895.1 of Anaerolineae bacterium. NCBI lineage: Bacteria > Bacillati > Chloroflexota > Anaerolineae > Anaerolineae bacterium. Next base: position 439 of record JAFGDY010000215.1, on the reverse strand, counting down.
GCTTTGGGGCTGCTCTGCAAGGTGCCGCCGGCCAGCGCCACCGGCGCCGGGCTGAGGGTAGAGGCGCGCTGCCCAATACCCGTGCCAAAATAAACAAGCGGGCTGAGGATGATGAGGACAATGGTCAAAAACAGAAGTTTGCGGAGTAACATGGTAGGGTCTGATTTTCGCGTAGCTAGATTACTATAAAAGTGATTTGCAAATACCTTCGATAGTTTAGTGTGTACTGTGACCAAAGATAATGGTCTGGTCAGTTTCCGCCCAAATCCGCCAGCCCATGCCGCAGGGCAATCACCGCCGCCTGGGTGCGGTCAGACACGCCCAGTTTGGCAAAAATCGAGCTGACGTAATTCCGCACGGTTCCCTCCGACAGATACAATCGTCTGGCAATATCGGTGTTGTTCAACCCCTGCGCTAACAAACGTAACACCTCCCGTTC
>JAFGDY010000214.1 GCA_016931895.1 Anaerolineae bacterium | reverse complement strand
ACCCCTGGAGTGCGGAATTTATTCCGCTTTTTGGCAGAGGCAGAATGAATTCTGCACTCCTTCAACTGATTTGAAACACACCCTATTAAAAAAGGGGAAGATCTATGAAGATCAAAAGAAATTTGAATTTATTTGTTCTAATAGCGGCTTGCTTGGCGGGTGGCTTTTGGCTGGTTACCCAGGCTAAGGCCCAGCAGGGAGGGCGCATTGACGCTTTTACCTTTTTTATTCCGTATCCTGCGGAAATAATGGACGATCAGTTTGATGAAGGATTCGATCAAAGTTTCTTTGGGGAGGCTGCAAGTCAAATTGGTGATGATATTGAAACCACAATTTCCATTGCCGTGTATCGAGACGGTACCGTAGTTTACTACGACCATTGGGAGAACAGCCTGGAACCCGACCTAACATCGCCTATTCAAGTTTCTGGCAATGCCAGAACCCAGATATGGGGAGATAATGACCCGGCCAATGGCATCCCACCGGGTTTTGGCGCTGATGTGCTGAATGCGGGAGCCATCATTACCCTGAACAATGAGGTGGTATTAGATGCCGCCGGCACTCGTGATTCCAACCAGGTATTTTTTGATGGCGGCGATATGCTGACGGCCATTGGCGGCCCCATTTCTTTATCTTTGGCTCTCTGGCCAATTCAATTCCCCGAATATAGTAATCCGAATGGTCGTGACATTCGTATTCTGTACGCCGGTGCCTGGGAATTGTACCCCACCAATCAATGGGGCGCTAACTATATTATCCCTGTTGGAGAAAATCTGGTGGGAAGCCGGGGTGGCTTTGCGGTGGTTGGCTTGAATGTGCAGGCAGCGGTTGACGGTACCCGGGTAACGATTGATCTGGATGGCCCGGGGGGGACGGATTCCTTTGTGGTTACCTTAAATCGGGGCGAGCAGTTTACCCGGGTAGGAGACCAGGCGGGTATAGATTTGACTGATCTTGGCGGCGCAGACCCAACCAAAAGTGTGTTGACCGGCGCGATAGTCAGTTCGCAAGATATAGACCACCCGATCCAGGTGCATGTGCTTACAGCCAACCCCGGTTCTAATTATGAAGCGCGCGCTTACACTATTGTTCCTCTGGACCAATGGCAGAAAAACTATTTGGGCCCCCGCAGTTCTGATGGCGATTATTGGATTTTTAACCCAGATCAGGCCAACCCTCTAACCATAAGCGCCACAAGAGATGACGGCACATCTCAAAATGTGCCCGTATTGCCTTATAGTACAGCCAAGTATCCCCCTGCTGCCCTCATTAATAATCGTACCGGCATGCATTTTACCAATCTTAATGATAATCGTCCTTTTTACATAGTGGCTGCGTTTGATCAAAATCTTGAACAAGACTGGGGATATGCGTTGATGCCGGTTGAACGTTTGACCTCTCAATATTTGATAGCCTGGGGGCCCAGCCGGCGCCCGCCCCCGGCTGGTACTGGTAACGAGTCTCGGGTTTATGTTTCCGCTACCACTACAACTACCGTTTTGGTAGATTACGATAATGACGGCACTCCTGATAGAACTGTGAGTGTTCCGGCCCGGGCGGAAGTGTCCATTACCGATACCGTTGATCTGGATATGACCGGCGCGGTGCTTTATACCACTGATAGGACGCCGTTTGCGGCTGTTTGGGGACAAGACCAGGATGCTGACCGGGCGCTCCCTTCTATTGACGTTGGGACCAGCATTGTGCCCTTAACTTCGCTGAATGTGCAAAAAACCTTTGGCCTGGTTGAAGACACTGACTGTAGCGGTTCCATTACCTTAAATGATACGGTTCGGTTTAGATTATTTTATTTGAACAATGCTGCTTATAATATTAATGAAGTCAGGCTTCAAGATGTTTTGCCCTCTGGTGGACAACTTGCTTATGTGCCTAATTCCATGGTTCTCAATGGCGCGGCGGTGCCAGATGCGCAAGCCAACCAGCTTTTTCTGGCAAGCCTTGATACGGGCCCGCTCAGCGCTCGAGGAACTGGTGAGCTTACCTTTGACGCCGTGGTTAACAGTACCGGTGGAGCGATTACCAATCGCGCTATAGCCAGTTCGCGGGATATATCTTTGGATGACACGGTGACGGTGTTGGTGCCCACCGGCCCAATTACGCCTGTTTTGCTTATTGACAAAACCCTGGTGAACCCGGCTGATGGCATTGTGGCCCCGGGCCAGGCCATCACGTTTAATTTGACCATTACCAATGCCAGTAATATCACCATTACCAAGTTACCCTTACAAGATAATTTCAACGCAACTTACTTGACTTTCCAGAGTGCCTCAGTCGATCCCGATCTGGTAGGCACGGGTGTGATTAGTTGGCATAACCTTATTCCTGCCTTTGGCAACCTCACTCCAGCCAGCACGATTAACTTGCTGGTTGGGTTTACCGTCAACCAGGTTGCCACTTCAACCAACACTACCGTCCGCGTAACGGTTCCCGGCGCAGAACGCAGTGATGGCTTACCTCCTCTGGTCTGTCATAATGATGCTAATTTGAATATTTCTGTGCCACCACCCCCTGCCCCTCCACCACCCCCTGCCCCTCAACCAACACCAGACGACGACGATCCTCCGCCCCCCACCCCAACCCTTACTCCTACTCCTACCCCAACCCCCGCCTCCACGCCTATTGCCGAGGTCGTTCCTACGGCTACTCCCGTTGACCTGCCGGTCATGTTTTTGCCGGAAACAGGCATAACCAACGGGGCCAGAATTAACATGGTTGTTAATGGGGCATTATTAATACTGGGTTTACTGGGTATAGGTACGGCCATACTTTATGTCAGGCAGAGATCAAAAAAAGGTCATTAATCCTGGTTAAAACAAGTTTGACCACAACAACAAACCGCACCCAGGGTGATAAGGTGCGGTTTGTTCATTGATGATGACGGTTCCTGTGTTTCGTTTTTTATTTCAGGGTCAGTTCAATAACCGGCACCACTACGTTGGGTTTTTTAACCGGCAGGGTCAAAATCAGAGTATCATTGGATATTTGCATGTGTTCCAGTTGCCACTCTGGAATGGCGTCCAGCAGCACTTCGCTGCCATCGTGTAGAAATTGAGCGTATTTCACTTTGCCCGCCAATCCTTTTACCAGCAGATGCATGAACGGCCAGGCAAACACATGAATATAGAGTCTCTTGCCATTTTGGGTCAATCGGCAATCCTGCGGCGGGGTGAATTCACTCTGGGTGCAGCCGTAGATAGCGGCGCTGTTGACAGCCATCCAATCTCGGTAAACGGCCAGTGCGTCGAGCGCCCGCCGGTCAAACGTGCCGCGAGCGGTAGGGCCGACGTTCATCAGTAGGTTGCCGCCGCAGGCAACGGTGCTGATCAGCATGCGGATTAACTGGCCGGGACTTTTCCAGGTTTCTTCGTCGCGGTGATAACCCCAGGAACCGCTGAAGGTTTGGCAAGTTTCCCAGAGTACGGGTTGGCCCTTGATGCGAACCCACTTCGGGGGTTGGATTTGCTCCGGGGTGTAAAAGTCGGCGGCTTCAGGCAGGTCAAGCCGGTTGTTGAGCATGACGTTTGGTTGCAACTCACGGATGAGTTTGACCAGTTTCTCGCTTTCCCAATCTTGGCGGCCTTTGCCGGGCAGGCCCTGGTAGGCCCGGTTGGGGTAAGAAAAATCGCAGAAGAGTTCGTCAATCTGGCCAAAATTGGTGAGCAGTTCCCGTATCTGGTTACGCATATATTCGGCATAAACCGACATAGTGCGCGACGTATTCATTTTGGCGGCTGCGGGATGGTTGCGGAGGGGATGGTGGATGTCAATGGGAAAATCCGGGTGATGCCAATCAAGCAGGGAGTAGTAAAAACCAATCCGCAAACCCTCGGCGCGAAAGGCCTCCACAAAGGGCGTGAGCAGGTCTTTGCCGTAGGGCGTGTTGGTCACTTTGTAGTCGGTATATTGGGTATTCCACAAGCAAAAGCCTTCGTGATGCTTGGCAGTGATAACGGCGTATTTCATTCCCGCTTCCCGGGCCGCGCGCGCCCATTGTTGGGGGTGGTACAAAGTGGGGTTGAATTGTTCAAAATATTTTTGGTAATCCGCATCAGAAATCTCCTCACGGCTTTTAACCCATTCGTGCCGGGCGGGCAGGGCGTATAGACCCCAGTGAATGAACATGCCAAAACGGTCGTGGACAAACCACGCGCTGTCTCCGGGGGTGGGTTTGGGTTGTAACACTTTAATCCTCCTTGGATTGCGACTGATGAGGGCTGGATTGCCTCAACCAATTGTTTACCTTACCTTTTGATTGTATAACATTGGAAACCCAAATGCAATGGCTGGATTAGGTTATTTGTCAGGGACATTCGCCAGTATCCCCCCAGATTATTTGACAGAAAGAACATCAGTTCTTATAATTATTTTATGGACCTGCGCCAAAAAGTTGACACACTGGAGCAGGCTGCCGCCCTTGATTGCGAAGGGCCGCCCGCGCTCACGAGTCAAGAAAGAAAAGAACAATTCATTGCCCACAGTCGCGCTTACGTAACCCATCCGCAGCGGGGCAAAATTCCGGTGATGCGCATTATGCAAACCAGCGCCTGCGAGCGCAATTGTTACTATTGTCCCTTTCAGGCAGGCCGTAACTATCAGCGCGTCTCCTTAACGCCGGAGGAATTGGCCGAAGCCTTTGACCAGATGCAGCGCAAAAAGCTGGTGGATGGTCTATTTTTGAGTAGCGGAGTGGCCGGCGGCGGAGCCAGGGTGATGGATAAGATGCTGGCCACCGTGGAACTGGTCCGTCGCAAGTATGAATACATGGGCTATGTGCATCTCAAAATTATGCCTGGCGCAGAAACCGCCCAAATTGAGCAGGCCGCCCGGCTGGCCGACCGCCTCTCCATCAATCTGGAAGGAGCCAATGAAAACCGGCTGGCGCGATTGGCCCCCAAAAAGGATTTTTGGCAAGAACTATTGCCGCCGTTGTACTGGCTGCGCCAAAATCAACATCGCTTGGAGCCGTGGGTCAAGCGGCCCAGCCTGACCACCCAGTTTGTGGTTGGCCCGGCAGGGGAAGCCGACCGGGAATTGTTGACCACGGTCAACACCCTGTACCGGGAGGCCAATCTGGCCCGCGTCTACTATTCAGCTTTTAATCCTGTGTCCAATACCCCGTTTGAAAATATGCCCAAAACGCCGCCGTTGCGAGAGCATCGCCTGTTTCAGGCCGATTGGTTGCTCCGTTTTTACGGCTTTAATTTACAGGAACTCCCCTTTGATGCCCAAGGTAATTTGCCCCTCACCAGTGACCCTAAATTAATCTGGGCGCGGCAGTGTCTCCAGCACCCGGTAGAAATCAACCGGGCCAGTCGGGCCGAACTGCTGCGCGTCCCCGGGATTGGTCCCAAATCGGCGGAGGCCATTATTAATGCCCGGCGAGAAGGTTGCCTGAATGATTTGCAGCAACTCAAACAGATGGGGATATGGACCTCTCGCGCTGCGCCTTACATTTTGCTCAATGGCCGCCAGCCCGGTTATCAATTGCCGCTTTTTTCCTCATAAAACATTGCAGGTATCCCATTTCAGTCGGCAGAGAAATTCTCTGGCTTCACCATGCCCTCCTGTTTCAAAAATATAATCAACCTTCCGGCCCCATAGGAATATTTTTCCATTTCCTTTTAACCTTAACCTGGAGTATACTGATATTTGAGTGCTGACGTTCAGTGACCATCCTTGCGCCTTGTTGGGCGCGATGCTGTTTTACTAAGTGTCTTCAAGGATCATTTGAAATTGGTTTCTTGCCGTATCAGGTGGATAAAGAAATCCATGATGACTTACCTCGGCCGGGACAAACTAAAAAAGTGGACAGAGAACGGCGCAGTCGTCTTGGTGTGGCTGGTGCTTGTTTTTGTTTTGCTGTTCAGCCTGGCCAACTTATTCGTTTATTTGTTGGTGCCGGTTGATGGAAGCACCATCGCTGTACGAGAGGAACCGATCCAGGTTTTGGGTATCGCCTCAATAGAGCCGGGTGGTTTGCGCCAGGGCGATGTAATCCTCGCCATTCAAGATCATGATTTAGACTGGTGGCTGGACCAACGCTGGCGTACCTTGCCCGGCATTATCCAACGCCTCAACCATTCCCGGCCTATCACCGAGATCACCGTGGGCCGCAACGGCGAAACACAACCATTGTTGGTTCCGCTGGGACGGTCGCCTCTGGGACCGCCAGGCCGCCAATTTTTGATCCATTTTGTGGTTGGGGCCGCTTTTCTAATTGCCGGTTGGGTTATTCTTAAGGCGCGGGGCAGGGATTTGGTTGGCCGCGTGGCGGCGCTGGTTATGTTGCTGATGGCCCTGATTGAGCAAAATGAAATCCCCCCCGTATTGGGCGCCGAGTTGGGCTGGAGTTTGTTGTGGCTATTTATCCCTCTGCGCCTGCTGACTCGCTGGTTTACCTATAGCTACGTGCTGGTGTTTAGCTTTAGCTTTCCTCAACCCAAAGCCTGGTTAAAACGCTGGCCCTATGTAACCCTCCCCCTCCATCTCCTGAATCCGGTGGTCACGCTGGCTGTTATAATGAGCGTAGATGGAAACTTGCACCATTGCCATACTGTGGCCTATCCCTGGAGCAAGGCCATTTACAGCGTTTACTTATTGTTGGCCTGCGCCGTGTTGGTGCATACCTATTTCACCACTCGCGGCGTGGTGCCCAAAAATCAACTTCGCTGGATAGCTTGGGGCGCGGTGATGGCTACGCTGCCCAATGTTCTCTTGATGGATCTGCCTTACCTGTTATTTGGCCTGCGCCTGCTCCCCCAAGAAATTTCCAGCCTGTTACTACTTTTTGTTCCCTTTTCTGTGGCGGTGGCTATTTTACGTTACCGGCTGTGGAATATTGAATTAATCATTAAGGCCAGCCTGGTGTATGCCGCCCTGACCATTGTGCTGGGCATAGTTTACCTGGCTCTGGTGTTTACCTTTGTGGGGCTGTTGGGGCAGTCGTCGGTTGTGGCTTCAGGAACAGGTAACGCCAGCGTTTTTTTTGTTTCTGCTCTAGTAGTGGCCTTTTTGTTTACCCCCCTGCGTGATTATGTGCAACGCTTCATTGATCGCCTGTTTTACCGCAACAAGCTCAATTACGCCGCCATCTTGGCCCAACTGAGCCGGGATTTGGCCACCAGTCTGCTGCTCAATGATTGGCTGCAATTGCTCACGCAGACCATTCCGACCCGGCTCAATTTAAAAAGCGGGCGGGTCATTCTTGATGCTTTGCCGCCGCAAAACAGCCCTGAATATCATCGCTTAAAACAAGGGCGGCTGGTTTGGCTGCACGGCAGCGGAAGCGAGAGGCTATACCCCTCACCCCTGCATAGATTGCAGCAGGCCGGGATGTGGTGTTGCGCGCCGCTGCTATCGGGCGACAAATTGGTGGGTTTATACGGTTTGGGGCCAAAAAGATCTGGGGAATATTATCAGCGGGAGGAGATCAATCTGATCGAAACTTTGGCCCGCCAGGCCGGGGTATCCCTGGAGAATGCGCAATTGCACGAAAAATTAGCCACCCAGGCGCGCGCCCAGCGCGATCTGGAGATTGCGCGCCGCATTCAGTTAAGTTTGTTGCCCGCCGCAGACCCGGTGCTGGCGGGGGTGGAGATTGTGGGCTTTTCAATGCCCGCCGAGGAGGTGGGGGGAGATTTTTATCATTACCTCAAGTTTGACGACCGGCGGGTGGGCATTGCCGTGGGCGACGTATCGGGCAAAGGCGTGTCTGCCGCCCTGTTTATGGCGGTGACGGTCAGCTCATTGCAGGCCAAATCGCCCCACCATCTGCGCGCGCCCGAATTGCTGGCCGAGATGAACCGCTTACTCCACGCCCAGTTGAAAGGCGGCGTGAATACCGCCCTGCTTTACACCATTATCCAGCACCAGCCGGGGCAGGGATTGAATTTTAGCGCCAGCAATGCCGGTTTGATTTCGCCGTTATTGCGCCGCCAGGGGGATTGTCAATATATTGACGTAAGCGGTTTACCCCTGGGCGTGTTGGCCGAGGTAAAATATCGCGCTTACCAGTTTGACCTGCAACCCGGCGACCTTATTCTGCTGTGCAGCGACGGAGTGGTTGAGGCCATGAATCCCCGGCGCGAAATGTTTGGATTTGAGCGATTAGAGCAATTTATGGCCGGTTGCGACGGTCTGCCCGCTGCCGAGGTGGTTCTGCAATTGAAAAACGCCGTCACCGCCTTTGTGGGCGGGGCCAAACAGCACGACGATATGACAATGGTGGTGCTGCGAGTAATGTGATTGTGGTTTAATGCTGTACTACAATAGCCTGGCCCCCGCCATCGAAGAACTATTACCTCTGCTTATGGCTGGCGTTAAAACTGCAAAAATAAAGAATCAGTAGATCCAAATTTGGGCTGGTAGTCCGCACTTTAGTGCGTTTTTTTGGCATTAAAATGCCCACTCCAAACAACATTTTGGATCTACTGAGAATAGATGTTTACTTTTCACCATCTACTATTCACTTTTTATGATTAAGGAGGAATTCAATCCCATGACGTTTTCATTTCAACCCTATCTATTTACGCTTGGCGGGTTGGGCTGTTTATTGATTATCAGCGCGTGCGCCCAAGCAACACCGGCGGCCAGCAATTCGGCCTTGTCCCAGGTGACGCTTCCGAACTCGGAGGTCAGAACTCTCAAATCTACAAACACCGGCCGCACCTACGATCTTTACATCCGCCTGCCGGAGGAATACGCGCCGGATGAAGCGCGCCGGTATCCCGTGCTCTACGTGCTTGATGGGCAGTGGGACTTCAAGCTACTTGATTCCATCTACGGCGGTCTTTATTACGACAAGTTCATCCCTGAAATCATTATTGTTGGTATTACCTACTCCGGGGACAATCCGAATTACGAGGCGCTCAGAGCCATGGATTACACCCCGGCAGCGGAAGCCTCGTTGCCGGGTTCCGGCGATGCCGCCCAATTTCTGGCTTTTTTTAAGGAGGAGTTGATGCCCCTGATTGAAACACACTATCGGGCCGACGCCTCTCAAAGAGTGCTGATGGGCAGTTCGTTTGGCGGCCTGTTTGCTTTGTATGCCCTGTTTGCCGAACCGGAGCTATTTAGCGGATACGTATCGGCCAGCCCGGCCGTGCCCTTTGGCAACGGGGCTATCTTTAAGCAGGAAGCCGAGTATGCTGCCCAGCATCAGAACCTGCCGGTCAAACTGTTCTTGAGCGTCGGTGAATTGGAGGAGTTGGCTCCGCCGGTCAAGGCCTTCATAGAGGTTATGAACGAACGTGGCTACCAGGAACTCAAAATGGAGACACGAATAATTGAGGGGGAGCGACATTCGGGTAATAAACCGGAAGCCTTTAACCGGGGGTTGCGGTTTGTTCTGCAAGGCGAAAGATGAATGAAAATGAGAAGGAGGCCATAACATCATCCTAATTAACGTTTGGAATTTTTTCCAAAGCGGGATCAGAATATTGTTCTGATGCCGCTTTGGCTTTTACAGAAATCATGAAGACACCTGCGACGCGGCCTGGCTTTCTCTTTTGGGTTTATGTTCCCACTTTTTCCACAGCCCCACCGCCGAAATGCCGGCGGCCACAAACATCATCATTCCCACCAGAATGGCGGCATCGTGCAGACCCCGCACCAGGGCCGGGGCGCTCACGGCGTCAATTTCGGCGCTAATGGCCTGCCCGTCGTACATGGCGGCGCGGGCGGCAAAAATGGTCCCAATCACGGCCACGCCGGCGGTCTGGCCCAGGGTGCGGGTCATGGCCAGAAAGCCGGAGCCAACCCCCAGCCGCTGCTTGCCCACCGCGCCCATGATGGCGCTGTTATTGGGTGATTGAAACATGCCCATCCCAATCCCCAGCGGCGCAACGCGCAAAATATAGCCCAGAGTAGAGGTGTCTGTTTTCAGCGTACTTAGCAACAAAAAGGTGGAGGCAATAATTAACAGCCCGGTTGTGGCCAGGCCTCGCGTGCCAAAACGATCAGACAACGCGCCGCTCAAGGGTGAGGTGATAGACAACGCCAGCGGCAGTACCGTTAAAAGCAGGCCCACCTGGATGGCCTCATAGCCTAATACGTTTTGCAGATAAAAGGGCAAAATAAAAGACCCGCCCAGGGCAATGAAGGTCATAAAGCCGGTCAAGAGGCTAAAACTAAAGAGCGGATTGCGAAACATGGTCAAATTGATAATGGGCTGGACCACTTTACTTTCAACCCACAGAAAGAGAGCCAGGCAAAAAACAAAATTGACCAGTAAGGCCAGGATAACCGGCGCGGTGAACCCCAACCGTTGGCCCAGCGTCAGCGCCAGCAATAGGCTTAAAAGGCTGACAAATAGCGTGCCCGCCCCGGCAAAATCAAATCGTTGTTGGCCGGATGGTACATCCTCAGGCACAAAAGCCCGCACCATTAACACGCCAATAAAGCCAACCGGCACGTTGACAAAAAAGATGGCCCGCCAGCCAATAGTGCCAATCAACAGGCCGCCCAAGGCCGGGCCGGTGGCAATACCCACCGAGACGATGGTGCCCATAATGCCCAGGGCTTTGCCCCGTTCTTGAGGGGGAAAGGCGGCGGTGACAATACCCATCCCCAGCCCCGTCACCATTGCCGCGCCGATGGCCTGCACAATGCGAAAGCCTACCAGCCAACCCGCGCCGGGCGCAAGGCCGCACAGCATTGAACTGAGCGTAAAAATAACAAAGCCCAGGAGATAGATTTTCTTTTTGCCCCGGATGTCGGCCAGCCGGCCCATACTGAGCAGCAAACAGGTGATGGTGAGCAGATACCCCAAAATAACCCATTGAATGGTGGGAAAATCTGTTTGCAGCACTTGCATCATGGTGGGCAGAGAAACATTGATGATGCTGCCGTCAATGGTGCCCAAAAAAACGCCGGTGGCCACTGCGGCCATAGCCAGCCACTTGCGGGAGTAGTCGGGTTGAGGGGGCGCCTTTGCGGCACGGGTATGATTTGACATTCTTTAAGGTTTGCAGAATCGCACAACGATTTTCGAGAATCATTATACCATCCTGTGTGCCTGAGGGCTAAAATACATCTAAGGAAAAGGGGTTGATCTTGTCTCCTGGCAAACGAGATGGGTTCATATCAGCGATTCCCGGTTTGGCAGAAAGCCCCCCTCAATTTCCCCCAGCAGGGGGACGTTGGCCGGTTTCCCCCCCTGAGGGAGGAGTTAGAGGAGGACCACTAACTCGTAACGGGAATTATTGGTCAAACGACATCCTATCGTCATTGAACAAAAGGAGGGAACGATGTATTATAACAATGCAGCCAAAGGAATGATGAACCTTGCCATGGATTTTTGGAGAAACTAATGAGCAAAATTCGCCGGGCAACGCTGAAGGATATAGATGGCCTTGCCGCCGTGGTGCAAGCGGTATGGGGAGAAGCCCTTGATTTTGGCCTTTGTCGTGCGCATCTTAAAAGCGATACCACCACCGTTTGGGTGGCCGCGGCAGACAAAAAAATCGTTGGTTTTGTTTCGGCTTTTCTAACAAGGGGCCAGCATAACGTTCGCCGCTGGGAGGTTGATTTGTTGGCGGTCAGACCGGCCAGCAGGGGCCGGCAGATAGGGCAAAAGTTGGTTGAAGCCACCTGGCAGGATGCGCGGCAGCGGCAAGTCAACCTGGCCCGGGCCGTGGTGCGGATTGACAATATTGCCAGCCAGCGGACATTTGAACGGGCCGGTTATCTTACCGACGGCCAGGTATATAAATTGTTCTTGTGGTCGCCTGAAGCGGGTGATGGGGTAAACACGTATTTAAAAAATGTCACGCTGGTACCCGTAGACACCCTCACCTATCGCGGTTTGTGGATTGAGGGGCTGGCCGGTGGCGGAGTATCGGCAGACGAACAACGCCAGGCTGTAAAAACAGCCCAAATCCTGCTTGCGCAACAAGGTCGTTTGACTACCGGCGCGCTGATTGCCGCCGCTGATGAAGTACATTTAGCCGCTGATTTACGCGCCACCGCTATCCTGCATGGCGAGTTCCACTGGTGGCAAAAATCCGGGACGTTTATATGAACCTTAAAATTGTTAGTGTGCTATTGACAAAAACGGTTTTTAGGAGTATATTTAGTGTGAAATTAACACTAAGTTGTTGATTTATTTTTTAACAATAAATAGTGTAAAAGATACACTTTCGGGGTCGCCGTCACACCTGAAATGACTGCCGCCCGCACAAGACAATAGGTTAAGGAGGCGCAAGAGATGTACGTAATCATTTTGGCCATAACGTTTCTGATTTTGCTGGCTATCGGCGTGGCTGCGTTTCGCCGGGTAAAAACGCAGATTGTGCCGGAGGATAGCGTGGGCATTACCGTTGATCGAGACGGCTTTATTGAGCGGGTGCTGCCGGCCGGTCGGCACGTCCTTCGCCCTTTTGAAAAAATGGATTTTGTGGTTGAAACTAAGGCCAAGTTGGCGGCCGGTCAAACTACCGCTATTGCCGCCAGCGACGGCTTGTTGCTCAACGTCAATTGGTCCGGGGTGTATGCGTTGTCGCCTGAACTCATTACCGAGAAGGTCAGCCAGCGTTTGCGCGGTTTATCTAACGCCAACAGGGCGATTGCCCGCAACGTTGATATTTGTTTGCGCAAGTTGGTGGGCCACTACGCTGTGAAAGATATATTCAAACCTGCTATCCGTGACCGGATCGAACGCCAATTGGGTCAATTAGTTGCCGAACGGGTCAGGGGGTTGGGCATTGTCTTATCCAGCCTCAACCTGCAAGCCATTGAACTGCCCGCCGAAGTAGCCGAAGCTCTGAACAAGGCCAAGGCTATTGAAGCCCTGGATGAAGCCATTCGCCAGATTGACCCGACCACGCGTGAAGTGGTGCGGGGGGTCTACCAACTTGACGAAGTGCTCCGCTGGGACGCCTACCTGCCAACGCCTTCCCGGCTTACGGTCAAACGATTGGAGGCCATTGCCCGGTGAAATCTGGCGGCCGGCTTGAGAATGAACAAAAAAACCGATGCCGGAATGGACATCGGTTTTTGATTTGTCGGGGTAGGGCACTACGTTTCAGGGCGGTTGCGTCGGATCTTAAGGATGCCGGCCGCCGGCAAGATAACCAACATTACAGCGGCCAAAATGATGATCACCGCCGGCCTATCTGGCGACAAAGCACCACCTACGTTGGGCATACCTAAAATATTGCCGTATTCGTCCGTGTCCAATATTGTATCACCTGGGATCAATGTGCTAATTGGATGGTCGCCAGGCAGACGCAACTCTTCAACATCATCAGGGGGTACGTCGCCCCGATAAAACCCAAGATCAATATTTGGCCAGGTTTCAGCAAAGCCCCTTGACATAACCGTAATATTTGGATTAATGGGATAAGCATCAGGAGGTAATCGTAAATTGAGGGTGACAGGGCCTTCTCCCAGGTTGTTAAAAAAATAAAATCCATCTTTTTCAGAACCCCAGAATATTTCAAACCCGGGGCCTGAGGCCACAACGGGGACATCGCGGGAGCGAACGGCCGTCCACCCGCCCGGCCCATTAGGATCTGGATGAAATTCAAAAACATGTCCTTCGATACGAGTCTGCCGAAAATAATCAACGGTAAAGTCAGCACTAGGGTCGAACAACCTTTCAAAATCTTCAGCCGCTTCGCAGTCCTTTTCAAGTTGTTTAACGTCAACTTCAATCTCAGGGTCAAAAAAGCCTATTGTCTCAGATCCCTCAAAGGCATCACTATCTAAATCTACAATTAAAAGACTGTTTTTATCTATACAAACAAGATGATTTTGATTAGGTGGCCCAATGGTATCATCAGGGTCTCCAGCTTGAGCCGGGGCAACGTTAAAGAATCCTGGCCAGAGCAAAAAGACCAGAAAAAAGGATAGCCTCAATAGTTTGGATTTCATTATGGTCACTCCCGCCCAATAAGACTTTCCATAATATTCACTACTTCATTGTATCACAGGTAGGCAATAGAATCAATAACCCGCCTGATTTTAAGTTACATAATGTTTTACCTGGCCGCAGGGTGCGTCCAAAATTTTTGGAAGGTACAGGGGGGAATTGGGGGGACACCGTCTGTGTATAGCACAGATTCACACCCACCGGTCTCCTAAAATGTCGGACAGGCCCTGCCGCGAGGGGTAATTTTCTTTCATTTTTATGATGCTGGTATAATAAAAACAAATCCCGGAAAGCAACATTGATCATTCACATTTTTTTGGGGAGGTAAAACCATGCTTATTGTGCACGTATTTGTCCATGTTAAGCCGGACCAGGTGGAAGCTTTTAAGGAGGCTACTCTGGAAAACGCCCGCCGGAGTGTGGAGGAACCCGGCATTGCCCGCTTTGACGTTATCCAGCAGCAAGATGATCCGGCTCGCTTTGTTTTGGTTGAAGTTTACCGCGCGCCGGACGACCCGGCCCGGCACAAAGAAACCGCTCACTATCAAAAATGGCGCGATGCCGTAGCGCCTATGATGGCCGCGCCGCGCCGCAGCATCAAGTACGCCAATCTTTATCCTGACGATGAAGGGTGGTAGCCATGCAGTTTGAATTTGCTACGGCTACCCATATCGTTTTTGGCCCGGGTACGCTCCAAAAAATTGGCCCATGGGCCGCCGAGATGGGCCGGCGCGCCCTGGTTGTGGTCGGAAGCACTACCCGGCGGGCCGCCCCCTTGTTAGACCAACTCAAACAACAAAACGTAGCCGCCTTAACCTTTAACGTATCCGGCGAGCCAACCGCTACGTTGGTTCTGGACGGTGTAAAACAAGCCCGCGCCGCCGGGTGTGATCTGGTAATTGGCCTGGGCGGGGGCAGCGTGTTGGATACAGGCAAAGCCATTGCCGCCCTCATCACCAACACCGGCGATTTGTTTGACTACCTGGAAGTTATTGGCCGGGGGCAACCCCTTACCCAGGCGTCTGTCCCCTACATTGCCCTGCCCACCACCGCCGGCACCGGCGCCGAGGTCACGCGCAATGCGGTGTTGGCCTCTAAAGAGCATCAGGTGAAGGTGAGTTTGCGCAGCCCGTTGATGCTGCCGCGCCTGGCCGTGATTGACCCCGAACTGACCTACTCTATGCCGCCTGCGGTCACTGCCAGCACGGGCCTGGACGCGCTGACCCAGGTGATAGAGCCGTATGTGTGTAATACCCCTAACCCCATTACCGATGCCCTATGCCGCGCCGGCATTCAGCGGGCCGCTCATTCCCTGCAACGCGCCTACGAGGTTGGGCACGACGCGGCCGCGCGAGAAGACATGTGTGTCACGAGTCTGTTTGGCGGTTTTGCCCTGGCCAATGCCAAATTGGGCGCGGTGCATGGTTTTGCCGGCCCGCTGGGGGGGATGTTTCCCGCCCCCCACGGCGTTATCTGCGCCCGGCTGCTGCCTTACGTAATGGAGGCTAATGTCCGGGCCTTGCAAACTCGCGAGCCAGGCTCGCCCGCCTTGAGCCGTTACAATGAAATTGCCCAATTGCTTACCGGCCAGGCTACGGCCACAGCCGCCGACGGGGTGGCCTGGGTGCAAAAATTGAGCCAAATCCTGCAAGTGCCGCCTTTAGACAATTATGGATTTACCAGAGCCGACTTCCCGGCCGCCGTCGCCAAAGCCCAAAAAGCCAGCAGCATGAAAGGCAATCCCATTTTGCTGACCGAGGCGGAATTAACCGCCATTCTTGAAGCAGAAATGGCAAATTAACGGATCCAGACCGATCTGGGGGATCATAACGGTAATGCCGGTCTATAAACATGGCTCCCATTAGCCTAATTTCACACCCTGTGCTAAACTTACCCCTGAAAATTTAATTATCACCGCTGATAATCAAGGGCGAAGCAAGCCGGATTGATTCCGCTAATAAGCTTCGCCCTTGCTGTACCTGATTAACTTAAGACCGACCAATGACGAACGACGAACGACCGGTTTTCGTCATTGGCTGTTGGTCGTTCGTCATTGGTCGTTGGTCGTTCGCTGCAAATGCAACCCGGCCTGAGTAACGCTAGATAAAGGTAGTAAGATAGATGCCAACCAAGGGACACCCCCAGACCCTCTTTGAAAAAATTTGGAATGATCATATTGTGGCGGCCGAACCGGGCAACCCCGTGGTGCTTTATATTGACCTGCACCTTGTTCACGAGGTTACCTCACCCCAGGCTTTCACCGGCTTGCGGGAAAAGGGCCTCACGGTGCGCCGGCCCGATAAAACCGTGGCTACCATGGATCACGGTATTCCGACCACTCCGCCAGACGTCCCCATCTCGGACCAGATGGTCATTCGCCAGATCGGCCAGCTTGAAAAAAACTGCGCGGAATTTGGCCTCCCGCTGCATGGCATGCACAGCCCCACCCGGGGCATTGTTCACGTGATTGGGCCGGAATTGGGCCTGACCCAGCCGGGCATGATCATTGTTTGCGGCGACAGCCACACCAGCACCCATGGCGCGTTTGGCGCGCTGGCCTTTGGCATTGGCACCAGCGAAATTGAGCACGTGCTGGCTACTCAATGTTTGCTGCAAGTGAAACCCAAAACCTGCGCCGTAAAAGTCGAAGGAACCTTAAGCCGGGGCGTTTCGGCCAAAGACATTATTCTCAACCTCATCTCCCGCATTGGCATTGGCGGCGGCACCGGCTACGTATTTGAATATATGGGCAGCGCCATTCGCAACCTGTCCATGGAAGAGCGGATGACCGTTTGCAATATGTCCATTGAGGGTGGCGCCAGGGCCGGCATGGTGGCGCCGGACGATGCCACGTTTGACTACCTGGCCGGGCGCCCGCATGCGCCTCAGGGCAAAGCCTGGGAAACCGCGGTAGCCCACTGGCGCACCCTGCCCACCGACGAAGGAGCGATCTTTGACAAAGAAATTGTTATTGACGCCAATGCCCTGGAGCCGATGATCACCTACGGCACCAACCCCGGCATGAGCATACCCGTCAGCGGCGTTATTCCCGACCCGCAGAGCCTTAAAGACGTAAGCGAGCGGCAAACCCTGGAAAAAGCATTAGCCTACATGGACTTGCGACCCGGCCAACCATTGTTGGGCCACAGGGTTGACGTTGTTTTCCTGGGCAGTTGCACCAACTCCCGTTTAAGCGACCTGCGCCGGGCGGCGTCGCTCATCAAGGGACGCAAGGTTGATGAGAAAGTAAGAATGTTGGTGGTGCCCGGCTCGCAGCAGGTCAAACAGCAGGCCGAGGCCGAAGGGCTGGACAAGATTTTTAAAGAAGCGGGGGCGGAATGGCGCGAGTCCGGCTGCTCGATGTGCATTGCCATGAACGGCGACGAATTGGAGCCGGGGCAATACGCGGTGAGCACCAGCAATCGCAATTTTGAGGGTCGCCAGGGCAAGGGCGGGCGGACGTTTTTGGCCAGCCCCTTGACCGCGGTAGCGGCGGCGGTTGCGGGCAAGATTACGGATGTCAGAACGATGGGCTAAGGGCCACGTCAACATAGGCCACATTTTACGAGGTTAGCCAATGGAAAAATTCACTAAACTCACCGCCACTATGATCGTCATCCCCACCGAAAACATTGATACCGACCAAATTATCCCGGCCCGCTTTTTGAAGGTGACGGATAAACAGGGCCTGGGCGACGCTCTGTTTTTTGACTGGCGCTACCACGCCGATGGTTCGCCCAGAGCGGATTTTATCTTAAACACCGACCACGGCCGCCAGGCCAAAATTTTGGTGGCGGGCGATAATTTTGGTTGTGGCTCCAGCCGAGAACACGCGCCCTGGGCCATTATGGGCTACGGCTTTCGGGCGGTGATTTCAACCAGTTTTGCCGACATCTTCCGCAACAACTCCCTTAAGTTGGGGCTGCTGCCGGTGATAGTGGATGATGAAACTCACTGGCAGTTAAAAAGCCTGATAGAAGAAGAACCCAACACTACCGTATCTATTGATCTGGAACGGCAAAAACTAATCTTACCCGATGGCCGCCAGGTGGAATTTCCCATTGATCCCTTTAGCAAAACCTGCATTCTCAACGGCCTTGACCAACTTGGTTATTTACAAGGCCACGCCCCAAGCATTGCCGCCTACGAAACAACCCACCCGGAGCGGGTCAATACGCTAAAATGACATTTCACCCAAAGGTGACATCTGCCACTCTTAAATTCTTATAAAACGCCTAAGATAAAAAGAGATAGACAATACTCTTTGCTTCAAATTAAAAAATTTTACATAACAATAGTTGTTATTTGAAAGGAAGTAAAATCATGGCAACCGATATAGTAAAACTGCTTGGCGATAAAGCAGATGATTTGTTAGGCCACGTTTGTAAAGGTATTTCCAAGGAATCCCTGCATGTCCCTGGCCCTGATTTTATTGACCGCGTTTGGGCGCAGTCGGATCGTAACCCGCAAGTGTTGCGTAGCCTGCAAATGTTGTATAACACCGGGCGGTTGGCGGGCACAGGTTATTTGTCCATTTTGCCCGTTGACCAGGGCATCGAGCACACCGCCGGGGCTTCTTTTGCCCCTAACCCGGCCTATTTTGATCCCGAAAACATTGTTAAGTTGGCCCTGGCCGGCGGCTGCAATGCCGTGGCTTCTACTTTTGGCGTGCTTGGTTCGGTGGCGCGCAAATATGCCCACAAAATCCCTTTCCTGGTCAAGTTCAATCACAACGAGTTGATGACGTATCCGGCCAAATACGACCAGATTTTTTTTGGCAGCATCAGAGAAGCCTGGAATATGGGGGCTGTAGCCGTTGGCGCAACCATTTACTTTGGTTCCCAGGAGTCCAGCCGCCAGATTGTGGAAGTGAGCGAAGCCTTTGAATACGCCCATGAACTGGGAATGGCCACCGTGTTGTGGTGCTACCTGCGTAACTCAGAATTCAAAAAAGAGGGCGTGGATTACCACGACGCCGCCGATACCACCGGCCAGGGCAATTACCTGGGCGCTACCATCCAGGCCGACATCATCAAACAAAAACTGCCTACCAAAAACGGCGGTTTTAAGGCCATTGGCTTTGGCAAAAGCCATCCCAAAATGTACGGCGACCTCTGCACCGACCACCCCATTGACCTGGTGCGCTGGCAAGTGGCCAACAACTACATGGGCCGGGTGGGCCTGATTAACTCCGGCGGGCCTTCCGGGGCCGACGATTTTGCCGAGGCCGTTTACACTGCCGTAGTCAATAAACGCGGCGGCGGGATGGGCTTGATTTCCGGTCGCAAGGCGTTCCAACGCCCCATGGCCGAAGGCGCCAAATTGCTGAATCACATCCAGGATGTTTATCTGGATGAAAGTATTACCATTGCCTAGTATCACATCTAAATATTGATAGGAGACATCAAAATGCCAAAACTCAAAGACATTCTGGCGCCAGGCGTGGTTACTGGCGACAAAGTGCAACAACTCTTTGCCGTTGCCAAAAAGAACGAATTTGCCTTGCCTGCGGCCAACGTGGTGGGCACCGAAAGCGTCAATGGTGTGCTGGAATCGGCGGTTAAGGCCAACGCGCCGGTTATTTTGCAGTTTTCTAACGGCGGCGGCGTTTTTTTTGCCGGTAAAGGGTTGAGTAATGAAAATCAGCAGGCGGCCATTGCTGGATCAGTTTCTGGGGCGCGCCACGTGCACGAAGTGGCCGCGCTTTATGGCGCTCGCGTGCTCTTGCACACCGACCATGCCGCCCGCAAACTGCTGCCCTGGATTGACGGTTTGCTGGACGCCGGCGAAGAATTTTACAAAGTGTATGGCGTGCCGCTGTATAGTATGCACATGCTTGATCTGTCGGAAGAACCCATCAAAGACAATGTCGAAACTTCCAAACGCTACCTGGAACGAATGAGCAAAATGGGCATGACCCTGGAAATTGAACTGGGCGTAACCGGCGGGGAAGAGGATGGGGTGGACCACACCGGCATTGACAGCGCCCGGCTCTACACCCAGCCCGAAGAAGTGGCTTACGCCTACGAAGAGCTGATGAAAGTAAGCGATAAGTTCACCATTGCCGCCGCCTTTGGCAATGTGCACGGTGTTTACAAACCCGGTAACGTTCACCTGACCCCCAAGATTCTGCTTAACTCCAATAATTACGTGCAAGAAAAATTCAACACCGGGCCAAAGCCGGTCAGTTTTGTGTTCCACGGCGGCTCCGGCTCCAGCCCCGAAGAAATCCGCGAAGCTATTGCCTACGGCGTGGTGAAAATGAACATTGACACCGACCTGCAATGGGCTTTCTGGGATGGCGTTCACCGTTATTACCAGGAAAAGAAGGATTATTTGCAAGGCCAGATCGGCAATCCCGAAGGGCCGGATAAGCCCAATAAAAAAATGTACGATCCCCGGGTTTGGCTGCGTAAAGGCCAGGAGTCTTTTGTAGACCGGATGTTAAAAGCCTTTGCCGAACTGAACGACCTCAATACCCTTGAGCTTGAGGTTGCTTGACAAAGGACGAACGACGACCAACGATGAACGACGAACGACCACCGACGAAGGATGAAGTACGACCGACGAACAGTGGGACTGGTCGTCGGTCGGTGGTCGGTGGTCGTTCGTATTAAATCCACTTTACAGAAAGTTTATAGTCTTATGGAATTGCACCAAGCAACTATTGGTGTTCCCAGAGGTGTCAAACGGGCGAGGGTCAACTCAATGACCGTCGCCCGTCGCATTGGGCCGCTCTAAAAATTAGAGATAAAAAATGAGAAATTAGAGGAGTCCCATATCCATCTAATTTCTAGATTCTATTTTCTATATTTTATTGCGGAGGTTCCAATGACAACTCAAATACTTTTGTACGATACCACCCTGCGGGATGGCACCCAGGGTGAAGGGGTTTCCCTATCTTGCCATGATAAATTAAAAATTGCCCGAAAGTTGGACGAGTTTGGCGTTCACTACATCGAAGGCGGCTGGCCCGGTTCCAATCCCAAAGACGCCGAATTTTTTGCGCGGCAACATGAGTTAAATTTAAAGCATGCTAAAATTGCCGCCTTTGGCAGCACTCGCTATAAAGGCACCACTTGCGATGCCGACGCCAACATCCAGGCCCTGGTTGCCGCCAACACCCCGGTGGTCACCCTGGTGGGCAAAGGCTGGAATTTGCACGTGCATCACGTGTTGGAGACAACGCTGGAAGAAAACCTGGCCATGATTTCCGAAAGCGTGCGGTATTTCAAAGAGCGGGCTAAAGAAGTTATTTTTGACGCCGAGCACTTCTTTGACGGCTACAAGGCCGATCCTGAATACGCCATGCTCACCCTGCAAGCCGCCATGCAAAGCGGCGCCGACTGCCTGGTATTGTGCGAAACAAACGGCGGCGCCACTCCCTGGGAAATTGAGGAAATCACCAAACGGGTGGCCGAACGTTTTCCCCAAGCCCAATTGGGCATCCACGCCCACAACGACATTGAACTGGGCGTGGCCAATAGCCTGGCCGGCGTGCGCGGCGGAGCGGCGCACGTGCAAGGCACCATCAACGGCTACGGCGAGCGAGTAGGCAACGCCAATCTTATTAGCGTTATTCCCAATTTACAGCTCAAAATGGGGTATCGGTGTGTTGGCCCGGAGCAACTGGCCACTTTAACCCAACTCTCCCGCTACGTGGACGAATTAGCCAATATGGCGCCCAATACGCGCCAGGCTTTTGTGGGCCATAGCGCTTTTGCCCATAAGGGCGGCATCCACATGGCCGCTATCCGCAAAATTGAAGAGAGCTACCAGCACATGGATCCCACCCTGGTGGGCAATGAGAAACGCAACCTTATTTCTGAACTTTCCGGCCGGGGCAACATTTTGCACAAAGCCGAAGAGCTGGGCCTGGATACCAGCCGCGACGAGGCAAAGCAGGTGCTGGAACAAGTCAAAGAGCTGGAAAACCAGGGCTATACCTTTGAGGGCGCTTCGGCCTCTATAGACATCATGCTGCGCCGGGTGGCCAACGGTTATCAACCCCTTTTTGAGGTGGTTGACTTTATGGTCATTACCGAAAACCGGCAGGGCCGCGGTCTTTTTACCGAAGCAACGGTAAAAATAAAAGTTGGCAATGAAGTGCGGCACACGGTGGCCGAAGGGAACGGGCCGGTGAATGCCTTGAACGTGGCCCTGCGCCGGGCGCTGTACCAGGATTTTCCGCAGCTCAGAAACCTTCACCTGACCGATTACAAGGTCCGTATTCTTGACAGCGACTCCGGCACCGCCGCCCACACCCGGGTGATGATTGATTTTCACGACGACGCTTCGGGGCATATCTGGACCACGGTGGGCGCTCATACCAACATCATCGAGGCCAGTTGGCGGGCCTTGATTGATAGCATGGAATACGCGCTGCTAAATAACAAAAGGATGGGATAGTTTATAATTTTGCCGGGATTTTTTTACCTGATGTACCACAAAGGACATTGGTCAATGGTCGTTGGTCGTTGGTCGCCAAAGGGTAAATCTCCGTACCGGATGAACTATCTCTAGAGGGTTAAGTATGCATCCAACTGCCCAAAAAGTGGTTGCTGTGGCCCAAGCGTTGGGGTTAAATATTACCGTTAAAGAGTTTGCCGTTCCTACCCGCACGGCGGACGACGCGGCCCGGGCCATTGGTTGTGCCCCGGCCCAGATTGTCAAATCTTTGTTGTTTGTGGTTGACGGCCGGCCAACCCTGGCCCTGGTCAGCGGCCCTAACCGGCTGGACGAAAAGAAGCTGGCGGCTCTGTGCGGCGTGGGCCGGAAAAAAGTGAAACGAGGCGATGCGGACACGGTGCGGGCGGCCACCGGCTTTGCCATTGGCGGCGTGCCCCCCTTTGGTCATCAAACCAGGCTGCCCGTTTACATTGACCAGGACTTCTGGCAATTCAACGTTATCTGGGCCGCGGCCGGCACGCCCAACGCCGTTTTCGCCGTTTCGCCGGATGATCTGGCGCGGGTCACGGCAGGCGTGGCTGCGGATTTGAAGGCGGAGGAATAAGCTCTCCTGGCTCTTACCCAGCTTTTGAATTTTGGCCGAACAACTATAAAAGAGGGGCAGATTGTGTCTGCCCCTCTTTCTTTTGCCGGCAAAAATAGCTTCCGGCTACTGCTTGACGATGATAGGCAGGTATATCCCGCCGGATACCTCCTGGATGAGCAGGGTGGATCTCAGCGGGATGGAAACCGAAACTCCGCCGGTCTCCAGCCAGGCCACGTTCTCAATCCTATCTCCATTGGTTACGGCCGTGGACACCGTCACCTCAAACCTCAGGGTTTCGCTGCGGTTAGCTCCCACGGTGGCCGTCCAGGTAAAGACCCGGCTGCCGCCGCCGGGAGGGGTCACACTGCCGGCGCTGGGGTTAAAGGCGCTGGGCAGCGTCACCGAGGGCGGCAGGGAGTCGGTGACGGTAATGGCGCCAGCAGCGCTGCCGCTGTTGGAAATGGTAAGGGTATACTCCACCTGGCCGCCCCTGGCCACGGGGTTGGGAGTGACCGTTTTGCTGGAGTTGGCAAAAACGCCCCCGGCCACGGTCACGTCAACCCGGCGATTGATTTTGACTCCTCCGGCAGTGGCAATATTGGCCGTATTGGAGATAACGTCTCCCGTTACAGCCGTTTCTGTTATCCTGGCCCTAAATTTGAGTTCTACCTGACTGTTTTCATTGATAGAACCGGCCCAGGTAATATTGCCCCCGGCTGTACCCGGTGGCGGTGTCGTGGCCGGTTGTGGGTCACTACTGGAAACATAGGTCAACTCTGGCGGCAGCGTGTCAATAACCGTATAAGTAGTAGCCGCCCCCGTATTGCTGATCAAAATGGTATATTCAACCTCGCTGCCGGCGGAAGGGGTGGGATTGTTCACCAATTTCTGGGAGCCGTTAAAGTCGGAAGCTACTTCAATAGTGAAAACGTCCGTGTCATCGTCGGTGGTGGAGGGGGTAAAAGTGCCGGTGTAAGTGGCGACGATGGTATTGGCCAATTCGGTGCCGGGGGGCACGTCGCTGTCAAGGTCAACCATGATCATGACTTCCCCCATGGCCCCGGCGGGCAAAGTAGAGGTATACCAACTGATGACCGTTTGCCCGGAAACGGCGCTGATAAACGGCCCGGTCAAATAATCGCCCGGCGAGGCGCTGACCAGGGTGACGGAAGCGGGCAGGGTATCGGAGATGATGAAGTTGGTGGCTTGGGTGAGCACGCTGCGATTGCCGTACGTGATCCAGTAGGTGTAACTTTTGCCCGGTTCCGGCTGAACAATATTGCCATCATAGTCCGGGGTTGGCCCTTTATCCACAAAGGGGTCAATGTAATTGCTGCCTATGATCACGGTTTCTGTGGCCGAGGGGCCATTTTGAACGGTTGCCGTGTTGGTCAAGTACGTGCCAACCGGGATGGTGGGGGGAATACTGATCCACACGATCAGGTGTAGCTCATTCCAGTAGCCGTTGTCTACCTTCGGAACGGTGAAGGTCAATGTTCTGCTCATTGGCCCGCTGATGGTGGGCGCTATTGACCCTTCCGGACTCAGCGCCGGTCCCTCGTAGTATAATTCTGCCCGGTCAAAGGTTGTGTCTTCCGGCAGCACGTCCACTACTACCACATTATCAACCGGCACATTGCCTGAATGGCCGGTTGAGCCATCATTGTACAGGTCAATGTCAAACGGAATTGACTGGCCGGCGGCCACGTAATCGTTATTGTACCAATAATGTTTTTCAATATGTAAATCCTGCTGTGGGTCGGCTGCGTTGATGGGGGCGCTGCTGTCATGGTTATTGGGGCCGTCACCCAATTCAATCCCATCCGTCAAGGTGATGTGGGCGGTATTATTGATTGGTCGAAAGGCCCCGTTATCCCGCAATTCCAGGTAGATGGTTCGGGTTTCATCAATATTCATATCGCCAACGGTCAAGGTAAAAACTGTTCCTCCGGCCACGGTGCTGGTGGCTGCTGCACCGCCGCAGCTTTGATAGTAGGGTTGCCTGCGACAATCTTCGTAAGCCACACCCGTCTGGAGCAGGTCTGTCACCACCACGCTGCGGGCGATGGCGGCCCGGTCGCTGTTGTTGTAATCGGTGTTGGTAATGATCAGGCGGTAGCGGAAGGCGCCGCCGCTGGCTGGCCAGATATTAGGGTTGAGGTCTTTTTGGATTTGCAGATCGCGGTGGGCGGGACCGTAGACAACGGTAAAGGTATCTGTAGTGGGTGGAGATTCAACAGATTCAGCCACAAAGGTGGCGGTGGCTACGTCCCAAAAGTTGGCGCCAACGGGGACCGTCAGCACAAATTGCACGGTGGCGCTATACGTGCCGCTGAACACCGGCACAAAGGTGGTATGGGTGATGTTGTCGGCCCAAGTACTTGCGGGCAGAATCGAGCTGACGACCAACGAACTGGTCATGATGTTGAAACTGCGGGTGACGGTTTCGGGGGCGGCCAGGTAGAGATTGGCCGAGACATTGATGGGATGGCCGGGGTCGTCCCAGATGCGCTCGCTATCCGGCCAAAAGATGACGTGGGGAGCGGTGAATTCGGCGTTGTAATAAACGTCCAGGCTGTCTTGTAAATAGGCCGGCACGGCGGCATCAATATCGTTAAAGAGACCCTGGTTATAAACATCACCCTCTGTACCTTCCAGGTTTTCCAGCCCCAGCCGCACGGTTTGCCCGTCGTCCAGGTTGCCGGAAAAATTGGTGATTTTGCGATATTGCACGTCAATATCGCCGCTGGGATAAAGAATAATTTGAAACGTGCGGGGGTTGTACGGCCCGCAACACCAGACTACATTCTCGAACTCGATGATGGCGCGCCGGGGGCTGGTGTCGTTTCTGATATAAACGCGAGAAATGCCGGGATAACCAAATAGGTCGCCGGCGAAGGGGGCAATGAAGTTATCCGTATCATTGGGAATACCACCAGGAGTTTGATCGGCAATTATATCAGGTAACGCAGTGCCGGGGCCAACATCTACATTTGGGTGCTCAAAAAAGATAAAGCCTTTTTCGCTCACCCGAAATTGGGTGTAAAAATCATTGTAAAAAGGGAAGATAAAACCAATGGGAAAATTGGGAGAGACGTTGTTTTCTTCATCAGGGTCGCCCAAATCCCAGGCATAATCGGCGCTGTTGTTGATTTCAACCCACTCGTAGTGGGCCGGCGGGTCTTCACTGGGTATCCACAGGTTGTCGTAGAGGGTGTATACGCTGCTGCCTGGATTGGCTGGCCGGGCAGGAGGGGCAGCCGGTGGGGCGGCGGCCACTTCGGTGGGGGTCAAAGAAATAATGCTGGCCAGGGCCAGGCTCAACAGGATAAAGGCGCCGATAACGGCGATGATAACTTTAAGGCTGCGGTTCATAGGATTCCCTCCTTTGGTAATAGTAAATGGACAAAGGCAAGCAAAGGTTGCCCGCAAATTAGTAAATCAGCAAATCATCGTCAATCGTTTTAGTTCTAAAAATAGGAGTCCAGAACTGGCAAAAAAGGTTTCGGGGTTGGCCCAGAGAATAGAAAATTTTAAGCTTGGGCAGAGAGTAAAATCTCAAAAATTCAGCTTTTGGGGCAAGCTTTTTACTTTTAAGGTTCTGCGCCTTGTCCGGGACTTGGCCCGAAAAATGTTGCCTAATAGAGAATTTTTAGAGCCTGTCTGAAAAGCCTGACGTAGGCTCCATGTCATTTCGAGCGTAGCGAGAAATCCCTACGGCGTAATGTTTTTGAGCTAGATTCCGGGGATTTCTCGGCCTATGGCCTCGAAATGACATGCTTTATTCCGGGTTGGCGGACGTTACCTCGATGGTGAAGGTGGCTACTGCTTCTAACTCGGTTATGGCGTCGGGCAGAGCGCGGAAGGTGATCACGGCTACGTCGCCCGCTTGCGCAGTTTGAGGAATGATGATCTCAACCGCCAGCGGCCCGGCCTCGGTATGGTTAACCTGACCGGGTTCAGTTAGGGTTTTTATGCCCCAGGTTGCCGGTGGTTCAGCCGTTCCTTCCGGCCCGGTAGACTCATCCGGTGCATCTGCCTCTTGACTTTCCTCTGCGGCCACAGGATGCAGGGGAACGTCAACGCCGTTGACTTGTAGGGTGTGGGTAATGGTGAAGGTACTGTCAACCCCACTCAGGTTAAGCAAGTCTGTGTTGAAAGTGGCGCTTTGTCCCGGCGCGGCCTGGGCATGGCCGGTTTCAGGCATAAAAAGCAACCGGCCCAATACGGTGTCGCCGGGGTTGTACAACACGGCTAATTCACTCTTAAAAACATCGGTTTTGTTTAACAGGCCGGTGTAAAAACTTTGCCCCCGCGAGCCGTCCTCATTTTCCAGACCAACCGTAACGTAAGCGTGGGCCGGGTCTTGACTTTGCACGGATTGGTATTGCGTCAGAATCCGGCCGTCGGGATACAGTATAACCTGAAAATTATTGGCCGCTTCCAGGTTGCAGCACCAATAAGCGTTTTCAAACTGAACCACCAACCGGCGGTCCGGCTCTGTTTGCCGGGCAATATAAACCACCGAGTCGGCCGGGTTACGGAACAGGTCTGCGCCTAACGGCGCAATGAGATTATGAATAAGGTCCTCTTGAGAAGGCACGGCCTGGGGGGTGGAACCGCCGTCGGTCTGTTCGCCGCCAAAATAGAGATAGCCGTTGTCGCTCACCCGCACTTGCCGATAAACATGGTCAAAGAAGGGGAAATAAAAACCAAGGTCAATGGCGGCTGACCCCACGTTATCTTCAAAGTCGGCCGGTTTGATTTGTTCATCGCTGCTGTCGCTAAGGTCAATCCAGGCGTAGTCAGGTTGAGAAACCTGGTAGTCAACCAGTTGGGGGTCAAAATCAAATGAGACGGCCACCACAGGTTGGGAGACATCGGCCACGGCGGCCAGGTTATTACTCTGCCCCAGGCCAGGACGGGCGATAACGATAAAGGCAACCAGGCCAAAGAGGACCAGGGTGGTCAGGGTCAAGCTGGATAGAAAGACTTTTTTCATCTGATACACTCCTCAATCACCGCTTTTGAGCCAACGTCGCGCCAGGTAACCTGCGCCTAATAAAGCCAGGCTGATAATCCCTACCGTAAACACCAAGGGAGACGAGTGCGGGGAGGCAGGCTCGGCTAATAAGCCGGTTTCAGGTAGATATACCGGGCCGGCAGGCGTGGCGGTTGGAGTTGGCGTTGGCGTGGCTGTGGCGGTTGGGGTTGGCAATACATCGTCATCATCATCGTCAGAAGAGGGTGGGGGAGCTATAGGGGTATTGGTAGGCGTGGCGGTGGGTTGGGGCTGCACCTCATAAATTAAAGAAACCGGGGCCGAAGGGCAGCCAAAACGGTCGGTCATGGTGAGGACAACGGTATAGGTGCCGGGTGTCGCATAGGCTTTTACCGGCGCGGCTGCGGTGCTGGTGGTGCCATCGCCAAAGTTCCATTCAAAGGTAAAGGGGCCATCCCCGCTCAAACCGTTGTTATTCTGGCTAAAAGTGATGGCGGTGTTGGCGGTGGTAGGACTGGGGGGATTGCTATTTATGGTCAGGGCGGCAGGGTCAATATTATAGTTGAATTGCAGTTGATAGGCTACCCCGGCGCTGGTGTCGGCCAAATCATCCCGCACCCGCATGGCCAGGGTATTGCGGCCAATGCGCCGCACCGAGTTGACCAGACCGGGCAACAGGTTCAGGTTATAAAAAGCTCCTGTTTCATCGCCGGGCAAGCCCGTTACCAAAGCAGTGCCATTATAGTAAACAGAAGCATTGCCGGGTGAAGCAGCTACTTGCAGGCGCAACGGGTTGACTACCGCAACTGAATTAAGGCTGGCGTTGATGGGAATACAAAAATTTTTGCGCAAAAAAAGATATTGGCGTGGGTTAGGCGTATTGGGAATCTGATAACGGCCGTTGGCATCGGGGCCAACTCCGGGTGAGCCGCCCCAGATGAAATCGGCCGGGGAAGCAGGGTTGCCCAGCGGGTCTCCCCAGGCCGGAAGTCTCACCACCGGGTAAGAGTTTAGCCAACTACTGTCATCAAAGGTAGGGAAACGCCATTGCGTGGTTCCGCCAGGGTCAAGCAGATTGTTCTGTAGGATGGTTCGCTCGACAAATTGGCCGGGGAAATTGGGATCGGGGGGGGGAGGGTCGCTGATAAGGGTGACCGAATTAATGGGAAATTGCGACGGAGGGGCGGCAGCAACGTATAATAAACCTGAACCCAAAATCAGGGCCAAACCAAAACTTACAACAAGCCCAATCCTTGCCAGAGAATGTAGTTTGAAAGGCAGCATAAACATTCTCCCTCCAAAATAGAATGTACGGTTACATTGTGACACATTGTGCTGAATTTGGCAACTTATGCCTACTCCATCTCAACCGGCCCCAGAATCACGGCCTCCACCACGGCCCCGGCGGCAAAATCTCCCTGGCCGTGTGGCAACACAATCAACCCGTTGGCCCCCACCATTGACAATAAACGGCCTGAACCCTGGAAGCCGGTGGTGGCGGCGATGAGCGCGCCATGGGGTTGGCGCGCAAGCGCGACCCGCTGAAACTCGGTGCGACTGGCATCGTGTTTTATGGCGTGGGCCAGGATTGCCTTTTCGCGGGGACGGTAAAGTTGGGGATGGCCGGCCATTTTCAGCAGGGCGGGCCGGACAAAAATTTCAAAACTGACCAGGGCGCTGGCCGGAAAGCCGGGCAGGGCAAAACAGGGCTTACCCTCAACGGTGGCAAACGTGACCGGCTTGCCCGGTTTGGTTCTGACCCGGCCAAAGTGAAGGGTTCCCCGCGCGGCCAGGTAGGGTTTCACCAGGTCAAGCTGGCCCATCGAAACCCCACCAGAAGTGATCAGGACATTGGCTGCGGCCAGGCCGCGCTCGATTGTTTCTTGCAAGTGCTGCGTCTGGTCCTCCACAATGCCCAAATCAAGCGCTTCTGCCCCGGCCTGTTCAACCGCGCCTATCAAGGTAAACCGATTGGCGTCTCGAATCTGGCCGGGTTGGGGATTTTGGTGAGGCTCCACAATTTCGTTGCCGGTAGACATAACGGCCACCACTGGCCGGCGGTGGACAGAGATTTGGGTTTTACCCACCGTGCCCAACAGTCCCAACTCCGGCGGGCCTAAAACCGCGCCTTTGGCTAACACCAACTGTCCGGCTTCAATGTCTTCACCCACCGGCCGGATGTTGGCCCCTGCTTGAATGTCGCCGGGCAGAATATCAATCTGGCCCTCTTTCTCCTCGGTTTGCTCAACCATCACCACCGCGTCTGCGCCGGGCGGAACGGGCGCGCCGGTAGTGACGCGGGCGGCAGCACCCGGTTCAACGTGCACATCGGCCACGTAGCCGGCGGTTTGATCGCCCACAATCCGGCGCGGTCCGGGGCCGTCGGCTGCAACAACGGCAAAACCGTCCATGCCGGCTGCCGCAAAGGGCGGCATCGGCTCATCGGCAAAAATATCTTCGGCTAAAACTAAACCCAAAGCCTTATGAAAAGGCATGGTTATGGCCGGCAAAGTCTGTATTTCGCGCTGAATGATGGCCAGCGCTTCCTCGAGGGGGATCATGGGGTAGGGTGATTCAGGCATGGTCTCATCCTTCTATTATTTTCTGATCACCCGGATGCCATCCTCCCCGGCAATAATGGCTTCGGTGGCCATGTTCAAAAAGAGGCCATGGCCTACCAGCCCGGGCCGGTTGTTGAGCATCACGTCCAATTCAGCGGGGTTATCCAGGCCGTGGGGAAACGTGCAATCAAGAATGTAGTGGTGATTATTGGTGACGTAAGGGTTCTTTTCGCTGCCGCGTAAAACAGCCGTGCAACCCAGGCTGGCCAGCCAGCCAGCCTGAGCTTTCCAGGCAAATTGGAGCACTTCCACGGGTAACGGGCTGCGTGTGCCTAACTTTTTGACCTGCTTGCGGCTATCCGCCACAATAATCAAAGATTTGGCGGCGATCTCAATGATTTTTTCCCGAACCAGCGCGCCGCCCAAACCTTTGATCAGGTCAAGGTTAGGGTCAATCTCATCGGCCCCGTCAATGGCCAAGTCAATCACCGGCTGCTTGTCAAGGGTGGTTAAGGGAATGTCGTACTCTTTGGCCAGGGCCTCGGTTTCTTGCGAGGTGGGGATGCCCACGATGTCGGTTAAGGCTCCCGCCTGCCACAATTGCCCAATTTTGATGATGGCGTATTTGGTGCTGGTGCCGGTGCCCAGCCCCAGCACCATGCCATCTCTGACTCGCTCAACTGCCTTTTCAGCGGCTTGTTTTTTGAACTGTTCTACAGGCGACATTTTGCTACCGTTTAGATTTGTCAATAGCCTCCAGGGCGCGCAACACCACGTTTTCCGTGGTAAAGCCCCACTGCTGGTAAAGGGTTTTGTATGGGGCCGAAGCGCCAAAACGATTCAGCCCAATCACTATCCCTTGCGGCCCAACCCACTGTCCCCAGCCCATGGTCACCCCGGCTTCTATCCCCACCCTGGCTTTAACCGAAGCGGGTAGCACCGAGTTTTGGTACTCCTCCGCTTGTTGCTTGAACAATTCCCAACAAGGCATGCTCACTACCCGCGCCCCAATGCCCTGCTCGGCCAGTTTATGGTAGGCTTCCACGGCCAGTTGTACTTCTGAGCCGTCGCCAATCAGGATAACGTCCGGGTACACTTTGTCGGTGTCCAGCAGCACGTAGGCTCCTTTGGCCAGGTTGGCGGCGTCGCCCATTTTAGAACGGTCGAAAACGGGCAAGCTCTGGCGGGTCAGGAGCAAAGCCACCGGCCCATCTCGTTTTTCCAGGGCCACTTTCCAGGCATGGATGGTTTCGTTGGCATCGGCGGGCCGGATGACGAGCAGGTTGGGAATGGCCCGGAGCGAGGCTATTTGTTCGACCGGCTGGTGGGTGGGGCCGTCTTCGCCCAGCCCAATGCTGTCGTGGGTAAATACAAAGATAGAAGGGATGTGGGATAACGCGGCCAGGCGAATAGCCGGGCGGCAATAATCGGCAAAAACCAAAAACGTGCCGCCGTAGGGGATCACCCCGCCGTGCAAAGCCATCCCGTTGAGAATGGAGCCCATACCATGTTCGCGCACGCCAAAGTGAAAGTTACGACCGGCAAAAGTGTCGTTGCCAAAAACGGGATAATCTTTCAAATAAGTGTTATTGCTGGGGGCCAGGTCTGCCGAGCCGCCGATGAGGTTGGGGATGACCGGGGCAATGGCGTTAAGCGTTTGGCCCGAAGCCTTGCGAGTGGCCACACTTTCACCGGCGGCAAAAACGGGCAACGCCTTTTCCCAATTTTCGGGCAGTTCGCCGGAAATGGCGCGGCGGAACTGCTCAAATTCGGTGGGATAGGCTTTGGCGTATGCGGCCAGCTTGGCTTCCCATTCCGCTTGCCGTTTGGCTCCCTGGTCCACCGCCTGGCGGAATTGGGCCAGGGCTTCATCGGGAATGTAGAATGTTTTATCGGGGTCCCACCCGTAGGCTTCTTTGGTCTGCCGGACCTCGTCCGCGCCCAGGGGAGCGCCATGCACCCCGGCGGTATTGGCCTTGTTGGGGCTGCCGTAGCCAATGGTGGTGCGGCAGGCGATGATCGAAGGTTTATCGGCAACTGCCTGGGCCGCTTTAATGGCCTGGGCTACAGCCGCCCGGTCATGGCCGTCAATCTGCTGGGTATGCCAATGGTAAGCCTCAAACCGTTTCAGCCGGTCTTCGGTAAAGGATAAATCGGTGCGGCCGTCAATGGAAATGTGGTTGTCGTCGTACAGGTAAATTATTTTGCCCAATTTCAGGTGACCGGCCAGGGAAGCCGCTTCATGAGACACGCCTTCCATCAAGTCGCCATCGCTGACAATGGCATAAATATAATGGTCAATAATTTTATGGCCGGGGCGGTTGAAGGTTTCGGCTAAAAACGCCTCGGCAATGGCCATGCCCACGCCGTTGGCAAAACCCTGGCCTAACGGGCCGGTAGTAGTTTCCACGCCAGGGGTGAGGCCATATTCAGGGTGGCCGGGCGTTTTGCTGTTCCATTGGCGAAATTGCTTTAGTTCGGCCAGGGGCAAGTCGTAGCCGGTCAGGTGCAGCAGGGCGTATAGCAGCATTGAGCCGTGCCCGGCCGACAGCACAAACCGGTCCCGGTTGAACCAATCAGGATTTTTGGGATTATGCTGTAAAAATTGACTCCAGAGCACGTAAGCCATATCGGCTGCGCCCATTGGCATGCCGGGATGGCCGGAATTGGCTTTTTGCACGCCGTCAATGGCCAGGGTACGAAGAGTGTTAACACAAAGTTGTTCGAGTTCTGTCTGGGGCATTCTTTACTCCTTTTGCTGATAAAGACCTTTAGGGTCAGCAAAACCCTAAAGGTCTAAAGTGTTTTAAAAGGGTCACGCGGCTTATTTTTGGGGAACGTTGGTTTTAGGCGGCTGCTCAAAACGGGGGGTGAATTCCCGGCCGGCAATAAAGGCTTCGGTACGTTCGCGGGCTTCGTCGTCGTGGTATTGCACCGGCGGCGACTTCATAAAGTAGGCCGATGGAGCCATTACCGCGCCGGAGATGCCTCTATCCAGGGCCAGCTTGGCGCAGCGCACGGCGTCAATGGTCACTCCTGCCGAATTAGGGCTGTCCCAAACTTCTAATTTGACTTCCGCCTTCAGCGGCACGTCGCCAAAGGTGGTCCCCTCCATCTGGATGTAGCAAAACTTCCGGTCGGTCAACCACGGCACATAATCCGACGGCCCCACATGCACATCATCGGCGGGCATTTCATAATCCAACTGGCTGGTTACGGCGTTGGTTTTGGATATTTTTTTAGATTCCAGCCGTTCTCGTTCCAGCATGTTGAAAAAGTCCATATTGCCGCCAAAGTTGAGCTGGTAGGTGTGATCAAGCCTTACGCCTCGTTCCCGGAACAGGCGGGTGAGCACCCGATGGGTGATGGTGGCTCCCACCTGGCTTTTGATGTCGTCGCCGATAACGGGCAGATTTTTCTCTTCAAAGCGGCGTTGCCAGTAGCCCTCGCGGGCAATAAAAACCGGCACGCAGTTAACAAAGGCGCAGCCGGCGTCTAATATCTGTTCAACGTACCATTTGGTAGCCATTTCTGAGCCAACGGGCAAAAAGCTGATCACCACGTCGGTTTTGGTGTCTTTGAGAATGCCTACCACGTCGTCGGTTGGGCCGCCGGCCTTTTTTATTCTTTGGGCCAAATATTTGCCGATTCCATCGTGGGTCATCCCCCGGTATACCGGCACGCCCAGTTGAGGCACATCGGAGAATTTTATGGTATTATTTGGCTCCACCCAAATGGCTTCCGCAAGGTCTTTTCCCACTTTGTTGGCGTCTACGTCAAAACCGGCTGTAAACTCAATATCACCTACATGATAACCCCCCAGGTTAACGTGCATTAAGCCCGGCACAAATTCATCCGCTGCGGCGTTGCGGTAATATTGTACCCCTTGCACCAGAGCGCAAGCGCAGTTTCCCACGCCAATAATAGCCACCCGCACTTTACCCATAGTAAATTATCTCCTTACGTTATAGAATTTTAAAGGTTTGGGGAATAAATTATATTTTATCCTGTATGAGGACATGAAACCATGAAACTGGTTTGTGCGCAAATTAGCCGGTGGTCAAAGCAATTGGCCATTGAAGAATTTGGATTCACAAGGGTTTATCCGGCTATCCGCATCGCCAATGGTCAACTTGAAAGAAGATCCGGTTACTCTTCACACAGAACTACGTTGTCGGTAGTGTCTGTATGGTATTCATACTGCCGGCCCTGGGTTTCCAGCACTATCAGGTAGCCGGGGGTAATCACCTGGGCATACATAAACCCTTCCTGGGGACAGCCCAGGCTGGCGTCGCTCCACTGCCTTTCTTCCATTGAAACTAGGGTGATTTTGGCGGGGGGAACGCCGGCGTGTTGGGCCAGGTGGTCTATTGCCGCAGCCAGGGCAGTTTCGCTGCCTTTAATGGGTTCAACTTTTTCAAAGGCCATCGCGGGGGGAACCGGCGATAAGGGAGAAACGGGGGAAATAGGCTCGATCATCTCTTTGAGCAGCGTGGGGCTGGGTTGAGGTGTAGCCGTCGGGGCCGCCTGCGCTTCGATGGTTGTTTCCGCCGGAATATCTTGGCCGGCCCGGGAACCACATCCCCCAACGGCCATAGCCACCCAAATCATAATCATTAAAAAACAAATTTTGTTGTTTAAATATCGCATCAAAAACCACCTCCAACCTGTTTGTCTTACCGGATAAGACGTTGGTTGGGGCGTAAAGGTTCCCCATTACCCTGTTCAACCCAACAAGCGCGCTTCCACCTCAACCGGGGTGAGGCCCACCACAATAACCATTTTTTCGGTTGAAGTTTGGCCGGCGGCCACCTCAACGTCTTTGCGGTCAACTTTGAGCTTGTCGGCCAAAAAGTTGATCAGCGTACTATTGGCAATGCCGCTGGCAGAGTTGGCCTTCAACCGGATTTTGAGGGCGTCGCCATGTTTGCCCACCACTTCGTTTTTCATTGATTTAGGCACTACGTGCACGGCAAAGGCCGCGCCTTCTTCGGCTTTGGTGATCTTAAATTGGATTTCTCGCATGGTCCATTCTCCTAGTCTGCTTTATGGAATTGGCCCTGTAATACTCCATTTGAATAGATATGCCATATTTCGTATGCCGTTTACGCAATACGCAATACGCCTTGCTACCTCAAATTACGTAGAGTTGGTTCATATTAAAAGAGAAATTAAAAGCCTTCTCAAAATATCCAGCCCGATCAAAGCCACTAAAGGGCTTAGGTCAATCATGCCAATGGTGGTGAATTTGCGTAGCGGTTCTAAAATAGGGTCGGTAATGGCATAAAGAAATCTGATGGCCGGGTTGTAGGGGTCTATCCGCACGCCGGCCATGGGCAACCAAGAGAGTAATACTCTAATCAGAATGGCCCACCACAGGGCTTGAAACACTATGTTTATCAGCAGCACCAAAAAGTCAGCCATTGTTATCCAGTCCTCCCAGGTAGCGAGATTTTTTGTAAGCGGCCCAGATGGCTTTTGATAGAACGGTTCTAAACGCGCCTTTTTCCAATTGGTAAAGGGCGTCGGCGGTGGTACCGCCCGGTGAGGTGACCATATTGCGCAGCTCAGCCGCGTGGCGGCCGCTATCGCGGGCAAAAGCCACCGAACCTTCTATGGTCTGGAAAACCAACTGTTCGGCCACCCGTCGAGAAAACCCCATGTGCACCCCGGCGTCAATCATCGCCTCCATAAACAAAAATACGTAAGCCGGCCCGGTGCCGGAGAGGGCCGTGGCCATATCCAGGTAATCTTCCTTATCCACGTAAATTTCTTCGCCCAAAGCGGCCAGGATGGCCTGGGATTGTTGTCGTTGGGTTTCGGTGACTTCGTCTGTAGCCATCCACACCGATATGCCTTTACCCACTCGCGCCGGCGTGTTGGGCATCACCCGCACCACCCGGTAGTGGTGGAGGGCCTGACTGATTTTGGCAATGTTGGCGCCGGCAATGATAGATAGCACCAGTGCTTTCGAAGGGATGTGTCCCCGCAGTTCTTGCCCAATTTCAGCTAAATTTTGCGGTTTGACTGCCAAAATCACAATGTCTTGGTCCTTAACGGCCTCCAGGTTGTCCTGGGTAGTGTTGATCTGGTAACGTTGGGCCAATTTTTCAAGCTGGGCCGGGTAGGGGTCGCTGGCGATAATGTTTTTTGGCTCAATTAAGCCTTTTTTGGTTACCCCGGCGATCATGGCGGTGGCCATAGCCCCGGCCCCAATAAAACAAATTTTGGTGTTTTTTAGCATGTTAACCTTTCTCCAAAAAGGGCGCGACCAACTCTAATGATTGTGGCCCCTTCTTCAATTGCCACTTCAAAATCATCCGTCATGCCCATAGACAAATGTTGCCAGGCAATTTCCGGCATTTCTTTTTGCAACCTGGCCCTTAAGCCGGCCAGGCTTTGAAAAACCGGACGGGTTTCCTCCGGGTGGTCGCCCAAGGGAGCCATGGTCATCAGCCCCCGGATTACGACTCTGTCAAGCTTAGCCATGTGGGCGATGGATTCCAGGAAAGTGTTTAATTGCCCGCTGTCCGAAGTCCAGGCGTCAAGGGCAAAACCATATTTGCTGGCCTCGCCCGAAACGTTACATTCCAGCAGTATCTCCACTGGCGGGTAATCGTCGCGTTCGGCCAGACGGTTGAGGCGTTGGGCCAGCTTCAAACTATCCACGGCATGCATCAAGCTAAATTGGCCCAACGCGGCTCCTACCTGGCGGCTTTGCAAATGGCCGATCAGGTGCCAGGTTGGCGCTTCATGTTCCGGCAAATTACACGCCAGCCATCCGGCCATTTCCATCACTTTGGTCCGCCCCTCCTGAACCCGGTTTTCGCCAAAATGGCGCAGCCCGGCCCGGTAAGCGGCAATGACCGTTTCCAGGGAGTGGGTTTTGGTGACCGCCACCAGCGTTATCTCAGCGGGGTTTCGCCCGGCTCGTTTGACCGCGGCGTTAATCCGTTGATAAACCGTTTCAACGTTTACCGTGATATTAGGCACCGGCCGCTCCTCTTAGCCCAATGACGACCCCAAATCGCCCGGTTCGACCCTGTTCAGCCCGGTGCGAGAAGAATTCAGCCGTATGGCAGGCCGTGCAGATTTCCGATTGAATGATCTGTTTAACCCCGCTGGCGGCCAATTGCCGCCGGTTAGCTTCCCACATGTCAAATTTAACGTTTCCATTGCCGCCAATGAACAGCCCGGCCGAGTTGGAAAAACTTTTTTCAGCCGCCGCTATCACATCGGGGCCTACCTCATAACAACACGGGCCAATGGCCGGCCCAATCACGGCCATGATATTTTCCGGTTGACATCCCAGGCGGCCAACCATAGCCGATACCGTGGCTCCGGCCGCGTTTTGCATGGTGCCACGCCAACCGGCGTGGGTTAACCCAACCGCCCCGCCCAGCGGGTCAAAAAAAATAAGCGGCGTGCAGTCGGCAAAACGCATAAATAGATAAACGTCTGGTTCATTTGTGATCAGACCATCGGCTTTACCCATAAACTGCTGCCGCCGGCTCTGAGTGGCGGTTAAAATATCAACGCCATGCACCAGGTGACACGAAACGGCCTGCTCAGGCAACACCTCAAGGGCGGCGCAGGCCTGCTGAAAATTCTTTTCCACGGCGTTGGGGTCATCGCCAACGGCCGAACCCAGGTTCAACCAATGATAAGGCTCCTGGCTAACCCCTCCTCTGCGGCTGAAGATAGCGTGGGTCAAACGGGGATAAGCAGCGAAGGCGCGGATACGATACAGCCCCAGATTTTGGATCGTAACCGCATACACGCTATCGGATGTTGTCCGGGCCATAACCAAATGAGTGTATCACATTCACCAATGGGCGTCAATTCAATTTTAATTTTTCCTCAACCACGCCAACCCGCCCATTCTTTTACCATTATACCAGACCACCAGACATTATGGAAACCGCAGCCAAATCTTTTTGCTTATTTTATCAACTACGCTTATATTCATAACCAAAATATATTTGCCCAGAGGCAGAAGTGATGACCGAATATAAAGAATTCAACGGACACGTTTTTTACCGGCGCATGGCCCATCCTCGGCCAATGATAGCGCACGGCGAAGGTATCTATCTGTTTGACGTTGAGGGCAAGCGTTACCTTGACGCTTCCGGGGGTCCCATTTTGGTGAATGTTGGCCACGCTGTGCCGGAGATTGTCCGGGCGCTGGCCGAACAGGCTCAAGCCGTGGCTTACGTTCACGCCACCATGTTCACCAGCCAGGCCCTTGAAGATTACAGCGCCGCCCTGGCTAAGGTGACACCCCTGGAAAATCCTCGTTTTTTCTATTTGGGCAGCGGCTCCGAGGCTGTGGAGACGGCGCTCAAATTTGTGCGGCAGGTGCAGGTTGAGCGCGGCCAGGCCAACCGCTATCTGGTGATCTCTCGCTGGCACAGTTATCATGGCACCACTCTGGGCGCGCTGGCCGTGAGCGGGCGAGCCGGTTTGCGCCAACTCTACCAACCAATGATGTGGCAAACGCCCCACATCGAGCCGCCCTATTGTTATCGTTGCCCGTTTAGCTTAGAATATCCCGCTTGCGGCTTGCGTTGCGCCCACGCTTTGGAAGACGCCATCAAAATAAACGGCCCGGAAACAATTGCCGCCTTCAT
This sequence comes from Anaerolineae bacterium, assembly GCA_016931895.1. NCBI lineage: Bacteria > Bacillati > Chloroflexota > Anaerolineae > Anaerolineae bacterium. The sequence goes on along the minus strand of JAFGDY010000214.1, from coordinate 3,047 downwards.
CGCCGAGCCGATTAGCGGGGCCAGTCTGGTCGCAGCCGTGCCTCCGGCCGAATACTGGCCCCTCGTCCGCCAAATCTGCGATCACTATGGTCTTTTGCTCATTGTTGACGAGGTAATGACCGGGTTGGGCCGGACCGGGCAGTGGTTTGCCATTCAAAGCTGGGGTGTTGAGCCAGACCTGATTACCATGGCCAAAGGCGTTGGCGGGGGCTATTTCCCGCTCTCTATTACGGCGGTCAAGAGCGCGGATGTTCAGACTATTTGGGCCGGGCGTGGTGATTTTTCGCACGGCGGCACCTTTTCCCATCATCCGGTGGGGGCGGCAGTGGGCTTGGCCGTGCTGCGTTATTTGCAAGAACATAACCTGGTTGAAGCGGCTCGCCAGCAGGGAGAAAAATTAGGTCAAAAATTAAGGGCCGTTTTTGGCGACCATCCCTATGTGGGAGATATTCGCGGCCAGGGTTTGATGTGGGGGCTGGAATTTGTGGCAGACCGCGCCACCAAAATGCCGTTCCCTGCGGAGCGCAAAGTTGCCCCAAAAATAGCCGATGCCGCCTTTAACCTGGGGCTGATCCTTTATCCCGTCCGCGGCAACATTGACGGCCTGCAAGGCGACCAGGTGATGGTTGCCCCGCCTTTTATTGTTACCGAGGAGCAATTGGACGAAATTGTTGGGTTGTTGCACGAGGCAATAGCAGCGGTGCTATAATGTCGGCTACGTGTTTACATAATTTGGTTGACATATTATTTGAGGTGAGGTATGATGATAACGTCCACGCAGAGTGGTGATGATCATTCTCATTTGGGAGAGAAGTAGTGACTAAGAAAAGGCAAAGCGCCAAAGTGCCGGTGGCCCAATTTGTGGCCATTATTGCTTTGTCTATTTCTGTTTTTTTGATCATTGACCTGGGCCGCCGGGCCGCAGCCAATTATCGGGTGCAGCGGGAAGCCGAACGCCTGGGCCAGGAAGTTGCTATAGCCCATAGTTATCAACAGACATTACTGGCTCGGCGGAGTTATGTAGCCAGCGACCTTTACATTGAAGAAGTGGCGCGCCGGGAGTTAAAGTGGGCGCGTCCGGGCGAAACCGTGGTGGTAGTAATGCCCACCCCGGAAGCCGTCGCCCAATCACCCAAGCAACATGTGCAGGTTGTCAGTATTGGTCCTTCGGCCCAAACCCCGGTAGAGGCCTGGTGGTTACTGTTTTTTGGCCATGATTCTTTTCCTCGTTATACCAGGGCCACGCCCTGATTTGACACACATCGCCTTTTGACTAAAATTTACACGTGGATAGGCTGATGTAGCTCAGTGGTTAGAGCACGAAACTCATAATTTCGGGGTCGGTGGTTCAAATCCACCCATCAGCATTTGGGCTAACGCGACACTCACAAGATCATTTCCGTAGGTGCCGGGGGGGGCTTTTTGCAGAAGCCATTTTTAGCCGCTGGCCTGGTTGGGTCGGCGGTTTTGTTTTTTGGGGTAAAAATGAACAAAGACACTTTTGATATTCTTATGCTTATTGCCCGGCCCGCTGCCGGTAAAAGTGAAATTATTGATTATCTGAAGCGCACCGATCTTGATTCTCGCCGCCAACGTTTTCACGTTGGTGAGTTTCAGGAAATTGACGATTTTCCGATGCTGTGGGCCTGGTTTGAGGAAGACCATATCTTGAGCCGGTTTGGCCACCCCCGGCTGCATACTACCGCAGACAATTATTTCAAGTGGCCTTATTTGTGGGACGTGCTCATCCACCGAATTTGCCTGGAATACAGTAAACGCCTGCGCGATAACCCTCACTATCATGATCGGTTCACTACCATCATCGAGTTTGCCCGGGGCAGGGAGCACGGCGGTTTTGCCCGCGCGTTTGCCCATTTAAGTGAAGAAGTATTGTCACGAGCGACGATTTTGTACCTTAACGTGTCTTTTGCAGAGTCGCTGCGTAAAAACCGCAGGCGGTTCAACCCCAACCGGCCTGATAGTATTTTGGAGCATGGCCTGCCGGACGAGAAGCTAAAGCGTCTTTACAAAGAAAGCGATTGGGAGGAGGTCAGCGCCGCCGATCCCGAATTTATCACCCTCCAGGGCCGGCGAGTACCCTATGTGGTTTTTGAAAATGAGGATGATGTGACAACGGGGCCGGGCGAGGCATTGGGGAGGCGATTAGAGGAAACGCTAGGCCGGTTATGGAAGTTATATCGAGCCGGTTTATATTAGATGATAGGCCCAACTCACCGGCTGGCCACCATCATAGGGCATCACGCCGTGAAATTGGCGAGGGTCATCACTAAAGACCAGCGGCAAAAAATAACGGTCGCCGGCCCATAGGGGGAGTTCCAGGATTTTTTTCACCGGCACCCAAGCTAACGTGCCTTCCGGGTTTTCAGGGTAAGGCGTGCCGCTAAAGCGGTCAATCCGAAAAATAAAGCCAAACCAGTCTTCGCCACCCTGGCCAAAACCGGGCCAACTGATGGTGCCGCGCAGGACAAGGTCTTCGCACTCAATCCCCGCCTCCTCGCGGATTTCTCGTTTTAGCCCGGCGATAATGTCCTCGTCCGGTTCCAGCTTGCCGCCAAGTCCGTTGTATTTGCCCAGGTGCAGGTCGCCCGCCCGGCTGTTCCGATGAATCAGTAAAACCTCCGCGCCATCCGCCGACATAACGTAGCCGAGCGTGGCCAGGATAGGGGTATAGGGCATAAGGTTTTTCCTCCGTTGAGAGTGTTGGGTATTGAGCCTACTGAATCCCTGGAATATCTGTCAATTCAGTGGTGCGGCACCGCAACCAGCCAACCAAGGTTACAACGCCTGTAGACCCTACAGGCTGGGGAGTAGTATAAAGCGGAAGCTGGAAAATGGAAAACGTATGATGCAATTTCCCAACCAAAGGAGTCCGGCCCACGCCGGACTCCTTTGATTAAACTATTACCGCCTTAAGGGGTGCGGAATTATGAATTTTTAGAAATTAATGATACTGTTGGTGAATTTATGTTAAGTAGCAGGCGCCAGAGCCAGAAACTTGGAGCGGCGTGTTCGTGCCTTTGGCCTTT